>JADHTG010000055.1 GCA_016776505.1 Bacteroidota bacterium | reverse complement strand
ATTATTTCCAACGGGAGCAGCTTTGAAACAAAAACAAATAAAGAAGATTCAAGAAACGGGGACACGGTAGGAATGAATGAAGAAGAGAATGAAGTTAAAATTTACAGTGTAAACAAGCGTGTGAAAGTAGAACATGCAAAAGGAGAAGTGAAGGTTTATAATTTAAACGGAGAAGAAGTAGCCAGTACAACAAGTGATGGCAATGCTGAATTGACAGTCAACAGCAATCCAGGATATTTCATCGTGGCCGTAATAAACGAGGCTCAGATCAGTACACAGAAAGTGTATATTCAATAGGAAAACAATAAGTCAGTTATAAATTCAAACTTCGGTTACGAAAAATCCCTTCGATTAAAAGGAGGGATTTTTTATATATTTACTTCAATATTCTTTACAAATACAGTGAAAACTTCATTCATTTTAAAGCCTAAATAGGGATTTTAGAAGAGACATCAGGCCTGGTTAAATTCTTCTTGCAGTTTCACTTGCCACCTAAATCAAAGAGATCTAAATGCTTAATTGTCAATTTTAAGAACAGCCATAAAAGCAGACTGAGGAACTTCCACATTCCCTACTTGTTTCATTCGTTTCTTTCCCTTTTTTTGTTTTTCGAGTAGTTTTCTTTTCCTGGTGATATCACCTCCATAACATTTAGCTGTCACATCCTTTCGCAAGGCTTTAATCGACTCGCGTGCAATAATATTGTTGCCAATTGCAGCTTGAATAGCAATTTCGTATTGTTGCCTGGGGATTAATTTTCTGAGTTTTCCACAGATCTTTTTCCCGTATTCATAGGCTTTATCATGGTGAATAATTGCAGATAAGGCATCCACCGGTTCTCCATTCAAACGAATATCCAGCTTGACCAAATGAGATATCCGGCTGCCAATAGGGGAATAGTCCAGGGAAGCGTATCCCCTGGATATGGTTTTCAGTTTATCATAAAAGTCAAATATGATCTCTGAAAGGGGCATTTGAAAAGAAAGTTCGATCCGGTTTTGTGTCAGGTATACCTGATTCTGAAGTATTCCTCTTTTTCCCAGGCAAAGTTTGATGATGTTTCCTAAATATTCAGCCTTGGATATAATTTGAGCATTAATATAAGGTTCCTCAATCGAATTGATAATACCTGGATCTGGCAGATCAGCTGGATTTGTGACCATGATTTGTTTGTCTTTAACCAGATTTACCAGTACTGAAACATTGGGAACAGTGGTAATTACATTCATGCCAAACTCACGTTCCAGCCTTTCCTGAATGATTTCCATGTGAAGCATACCTAGAAATCCACACCTGAATCCATATCCCAAAGCTGCAGAGGTTTCGGCTTCATAAACCAGGGAGGCATCGTTGAGTTGCAGTTTTTCCATGCAATCCCTCAATTCTTCAAATTCTTCATTAATAACAGGATAAATGCCTGCAAATACCATCGGTTTGACATCCTCATATCCTTTAATGGCTTCTTTACAGGGATTTTGTACATGGGTTATGGTATCACCCACTTTGACTTCTTTGGCGGTTTTTATTCCTGAAATCAGGTAACCTACATCACCTGCCTTGATCTGCCCTTTTGGAAGCTGTTTCAATTTCAGCACACCAATTTCGTCAGCCTGGTATTCCCGCTTGGTATTAACGAACTTCACATGATCATTTTTACTGATCTGCCCATTGAAGATCCTGAAATAAACGATGACTCCTCTGTAGGGATTAAACACCGAATCAAAAATAAGAGCTTCAAGGGGTAAATCAATATTCCCTTTTGGTGGCAATATTCTTTGTACTAATTTTTCAAGCAGGTACTCAACCCCGTCACCTGTTTTGGCACTGACGAGGATGATATCGTCCTCATCACATCCAATGAGCTCAATGATCTGGTCTTTTACTTCATCAATCATGGCTCCGGGCAGGTCAATTTTGTTCAATACCGGAATGATTGTTAAGTCATGCTCAACAGCCAGGAACAGATTTGAAATGGTCTGTGCTTCAATTCCTTGCGATGCATCAACAACTAAAAGTGCACCTTCACAAGCTTTGATTGCTCTTGAAACTTCATAAGAGAAGTCAACATGCCCCGGGGTGTCAATTAAATTCAAAATATAATCCTGACCTTCCAGCTGATAATCCATTTGGATTGCATGAGATTTTATGGTGATTCCCCGTTCACGCTCTAAATCCATATCATCCAGGATTTGTTCTTTTGCTTCCCGCTCACTGATGGTGTTGGTATATTGAAGAAGGCGGTCGGCAAGTGTACTTTTGCCATGATCTATATGGGCTATAATGCAGAAGTTTCTTATGTGTTTCATATTTGACGCAAAATTAATGCTTTTGGCAGATTATCTGCTATAAGTATATCCACTAAAGTAATTATTAATATTTTAGATCACATTTCTATCTTTGACGAGAAAATAAAATGTAAAAAACATGATGAAAACCAGGATTTTTCTTATTTTTTTATTTATCAGCCTATCACATTTTCTACTTGCAGAATCAACGGGAACTCATATAAGAATAAAATATAAAAGCTATAAAAACGACATTGTGATACTTGGCTTTTACAGCGGCAAAAACATGTATGTCAAGGATACTTTTGAAGTGAATGCGAAAGGGGAGGTTGCGATCGATTATGAAGAAGAACTACCAGGTGGTCTTTATTTCGTTGCCATACCCAATGTGGGATTTTTTGACCTGGTAATTGCTGAGCATGAAATATCCCTGCAAACATCCCAGCCTGATTTTATTGCTTCCATGAAAGTGCTTAAATCTGAAGAGAACATACTCCTGTATAATTATCAAGCCTATATGAGAACTCAATACAACAATAAAATGACGATTCAGGAGCGGATCAAGCACATACCTGATAAGGAAGATTCGATAAAAATCTTAAAAGAACAATTAATACAACTGGATGATGAAATATTAGCATTCAAAAATAATTTATTTGAAGCTGGAAAGGATTTCTTTGCAACCAAGATCATTCGTGCTACAGAAGAACCCCGGCCGCGGTCCAGGGAAGAAGGAGAGGAAGAAAAAGATTACAATGAATATCTATATGCATTTTACCAGAATCATTATCTGGATAATATTGATTTTTCTGACGAAAGACTCTTAAAAACCCCGGTTTTTGAACCAAGAATTGATAAATTCATAAATGTATTCAGCATGAGGCAACCGGATTCTGTGAGTGCTTCCTGCCAGCGTGTGATTGATCGTTCCCTTCAAAATGAAGAAGTATTTAAATTTACACTGACCAAACTTTTTAACAAATATGCCAAGTTCAAATACATGGGTGATGAAACCGTGGTGTATCAACTGGCTATGAAGTATTACATCCCCAAAACCGCCAAATGGGTTGATTCTGCTCAATATGCAAAAATATATGATCGGGTGGCTAAAATGCAATACAACCTGATGGGAATGAAAGGAAAGGAATTGATCATGAAGGATAGTGCGGGGAATTATCATTCACTCCATTCACTTAATAGTCTTTACACCATTCTTGTATTTTGGGATGAAACATGTGGTACCTGCAGAAAGTCAATGAAAGAAATTAAAGATTTTTACGACAAAACTCCCCGTGACTCTGTGGATGTGTACGCAGTCAATATTGGACGGGATTTACCTGCTTGGAAAGCATATATAGTCGAAAATAACTTAAATTTTATCAATGTGGTGGATCCAAAAGACTTCAACAATTTCAGGATCAATTATGATATATTCAGCTATCCTGTAATCTATATATTGGATAAGGATAAGAAAATTATTGCCCGCAAAATACCTGCAGCCAGTATGGAGGACTTGATCAACGTGATGGAAGGAAAAGCCAGCAGCATGAAACCCATGGAATCCGAAGAGAAAGGGGGATTATAGTAAACTGTCAATTGGATAATTATGTATATCGATAAACTTAACCTGGCTGAAAAGTTTGATAAAATAAACAAGCATTATGATCCCAAAATAATAGCCGAATTGAACGGACAGTATATGAAATTAGTCAAGTTTAAGGGTGATTTTGTCTGGCATTCACATGAAATGGAAGATGAATGCTTCATGGTGGTTGAAGGTGAATTCGATATGCAGCTTCGGGACAAAACCATTCATTTGACAAAAGGAGAATTAATTGTGATACCTAAAGGGGTGGAGCACAGGCCTCTGGCAGACAAAGAAGTGCATATTTTATTGTTCGAACCTGCAAGCACCATTAACACAGGTGACGCTGATTCTGATTATCGACAAGTGGATCTGGAAAGGATTTAATAAGATAAACCCAGGTCAGGAAATTAATTTTCTGCCTGCAAAGCAGAAAATTTCATAGCCCCTCAAAGCTCCATTTAGCATACATAAATTATCCTCAATAAACTGTACATCATATGGAGCTATTCTTTTTTCTACTGTTTCTTAATTGGTATATTTGCTCCTTAATAGAAACATGGAATGATCGATTCTATCAAACATGAGTGTGGTATTGCGCTGATCAGGTTACGGAAACCCATTAGTTTTTTCAATGAAAAATACAAAACTCCCTTGTATGGATTGAATAAACTGTACGTTCTCATGGAGAAACAGCACAACCGAGGACAGGATGGAGCAGGTATTGGCGTGGTTAATTTTGATCTCCCTCATGGCAAGCAATATATGTATAGAAATCGCTCTGTGAGTGAAAGCCCGATTATGGATCTGTTCAACCAGATGCACCAGGATTACTCCAGTTTCCAATCCACCTATGCCCTGAATGATGTAAATGTATTGAAGGGAAATCTCCCTTTCATTGGGGAATTGATGCTTGGACATCTCCGTTATGGAACGCATGGAGGAAATGATATCCGTTTTGTTCATCCTGTTTACAGGCCCAGTAATTATAAAACCAAAAGCCTCATGCTGGCTGGAAATTTCAACATGACGAACAACGATCAATTATTTAACCGCCTGGTTGAAATTGGTCAGTTTCCCATTAGCTTTACGGATACTATCACCGTGCTGGAAAAAATCGGACATTTTTTGGATAGTGAAAATGAACATTTGTACCAGCAGTATAAACAAGAAGGTTTCAGCCAAAAGGACACCACTGAACTGATCGCAAAAAATCTTTCCCTGGAATATATTTTAACCAAATCGGCTAAGGATTTTGATGGAGGATATGCCATTGCCGGGCTAATTGGTCATGGGGATGCGTTTGTATTGCGCGATCCATCCGGAATACGACCGGCCTTCTATTATATGGATGATGAAATTGTGGTAGTTGCTTCTGAAAAACCTGCCATCCGGACAGCTATGAATTTACCATCAGAGGACATTCATGAAGTGGAACCTGGAAATGCACTCATCATAAAGATGAATGGGGAAGTAAGCCAGATAAAAGTAGTTGAAAAAAGAGAAAGAAAATCATGTTCATTCGAGCGCATTTATTTTAGTCGCGGAACAGATGAGGATATTTACCGAGAAAGAAAAAAATTAGGCAAATATCTGGCTCCCAAAGTTTTAAGGGAGATTCATGAAGACATAGAAAATACCATATTTTCCTTTATCCCCAATACGGCAGAAGTTGCTTTTTTGGGCCTGATTGAAGGATTGAATGATTACCTGGATGAAGTGAAAAAGGTTGAAATCATGGCCATGAAGGATAAGGATGCTGTCCTGATCAATAAAGTATTGTCCAGGCGGGTGAGAGTGGAGAAAATGGCGGTGAAAGACACCAAAATAAGAACTTTCATAACCGAGGATACCAGCCGGACTGATTTAGTGAGTCACGTGTATGATAGTACTTACGGAATCATCAGAACACGAAAAGATTCGCTGGTTGTGCTGGATGATTCAGTGGTAAGGGGAACAACCCTTAAGGAAAGCATTATCTCCCTGCTGGATCGGCTGGAGCCAAAAAAGATCATTGTCGTTTCATCTGCACCTCAAATCCGCTACCCGGATTGTTATGGAATCGACATGTCGAAATTGCAAGCTTTTGTTGCATTCAAGGCAGCAATTGAACTGCTTAAGGATCATGATAAAGAGCACATCATCAGGGATGTTTACAGGAAATGCAAAGAGGAAACATCAGATTTTAATGAAGACACATTAAATCATGTAAAAGAAATATACCAGCCATTTTCAGCTGAGCAAGTCAGTCAGAAAATTGCCGAATTAGTGAAACCAGACAACATGAGAGGAGAGTTGAGTATTATTTTCCAGGATATCGACACCCTGCACCGGGCCATTCCTGATCATTTGGGAGATTGGTATTTTACAGGTAACTATCCAACACCCGGAGGAAATAAAGTGGCCAATCAGTCTTTCGTCAATTATTTTGAAGGCAAGGATAAAAGGGCCTATTAAGATTCATTGATGAAGGGACTCAGATCTAATATAAGCTATTATAAACCAGGATTATTGAAGCCGACTAAAATTTAATTTAAGATGTTGAAAAAATTGGATCAGTTATATGATTTAACAAAAAACAAGGAGATCAAAACTGTGGTTGTTGCTGCTGCTGAAGATCTGCATGTGCTCGAAGCAATTAAGTCAGCTGTCGACAAAAAAATAATAAGGGTGGTCCTGGTTGGAAATCTGACAAAAATTAAAGAATTCGCAAAACAGATTGAATTAAACTTAAGTGCTATTGATCTGTATGAAGAAAATGATCCGGTGAAAGCCTGTTCCAGGGCAGTTGAATTAATCCACCACGATCAGGCTTCGATTCTTATGAAAGGTCTGGTTAGCACTTCTGCCTTATTGAAAGCAGTATTACATAAGGAGAAAGGCTTGAGAAAAAACAAGCTCTTAAGTCATATGGCTGTTTTTGAGTCACCCTATTACCATAAGCTATTGGGTTTGACTGATGTGGGAATGAATATTTCTCCTGAACTGGAGGATAAAGTAGCCATCCTGGATAATGCCCTTGAAGTATTTCATGGAATAGGAATCGCAAAACCAAAAGTAGCCGTTTTGGCTGCAGTTGAAGTCGTCAATCCGGCTATGCAGGCAACAATAGATGCAGCTGCATTAACATTAATGAATAAGCGAAAGCAAATCAGGGACTGTATTGTGGACGGACCGCTCGCTTTGGATAATGCAATTTCTAAAGAAGCTGCCATTCATAAAGGCATTGAAAGTGAAGTAGCAGGAGATGCAGATATATTGATCTGCAACGACATTGAAAGTGGAAATTTCATGTATAAAACATTGAATTTTTTGGGAGGTGCGCAGGTAGCTGCACTGGTAATGGGAGCACAGGTACCCATTGTTTTAACCTCCAGGGCAGATTCTGAACAAAGCAAATTGATGTCCATGCTTTTAGCTGCTGCTTTATAAACATTTTATTGGATAAATTCATATTTGAGAAATGTTAAAAAAATGTAATTTTCCTCCAGAATTTATATTAAACTAGTCAAATTCATGAGTATACTTGCAATAAATCCGGGTTCTACATCTACCAAAATTGCGATATATTCAAATTCGAAAATTGTATTTTTTAAGAATATTCACCACAGTGTTGAAGATTTAAGTGCCTACAGGAAAATTGCTGATCAGTATGAATTCAGAATGCAAATCATTTATGATGAATTAAAAAAATCAAGCATTGAATTCGATGATATAAAGGTAGTAGTTGGTAGGGGAGGATTGTTGAAGCCAATAGCATCAGGTGTATACGAAGTGAATGAGGAGATGAAAAAAGAGCTGTTGCAAGGAAAATTGGGAGAACATGCAAGCAATCTGGGAGGACTTATTGCCGATGCAATAGCTAAAAACCTACCCAATGCAAAAGCCTATATTGCTGATCCTGTGGTTGTTGATGAATTGGATGACGTAGCCAGAATTGCAGGTCATCCCTTGTTTGAGCGCATATCCATTTTCCATGCATTGAATCATAAGGCAGTAGCACGTTTTCATGCTAAATGCATCTCACGAAAATATGAAGATCTCAACCTGATTGTCGTTCATCTGGGCGGGGGAATAACAGTGGGAGCTCATAAAAAGGGGAAAGTAATTGATGTCAACCAGGGCCTGGATGGTGAAGGACCTTTTTCACCGGAAAGGAGTGGAACTTTACCTGTTGGTGCTTTGGCGAAACTTTGTTTCAGTGGTGAATATTCACATACTGAAGTAAAGAAAATGATCACCGGTGAGGGTGGATTTGTAGCTTACTTTGGCACTAATGATGCCCCTGAAGTGGAGAAAATGGTAGA
Organism: Bacteroidota bacterium; assembly: GCA_016776505.1. GTDB lineage: Bacteria > Bacteroidota > Bacteroidia > CAILMK01 > JAAYUY01 > JABINZ01. The sequence continues at coordinate 13,890 of JADHTG010000055.1, read as the reverse complement.
CACAGGGGACAAGCGAGCTTTGTTAATTTACGAAGCCATGGCTTACCAGGTGGCCAAAGAAGTGGGCGCCATGTCCACAGTTCTCAAGGGACAAACTGATGGGATATTGCTTACCGGGGGTTTAGCTAATAACAAATGGTTTGTCGAGATCATAATTGATCGCATTGCTCATATTGCACCGGTTTCCATTTACCCGGGAGAAGACGAAATGAAAGCATTGGCAATGAATGGCTACCTGGTACTGAATAACGAAATAGAAGTGAAGGAATATAAATGATCAGATTCATGGCACACATCTTAAAAATGCTAAATAATAATCATTATGCGTACAATTTGTCCATATAGCACCACAGTTTTGATTTTCTTTTTCATATCCTTCCTTCTTTTTAAAGCGCAGGCTCAAACCTGGTTCGAATTCAATACAGATAATACAGGGAATAATAACTCCCTTATCTCAAATGATGTATATGATGTTTTTGAAGATGAGAATGGGAAAATATGGTTTTCAACCACTGAAGGAGTCTGCAACTTTGATGGTTCCCAATGGAATTATTTAACTAAAAAAGACGGATTGTCAGATAATTATATTAGTTGCATGTTACAAGATTCTAAAGGAAATATTTGGTTTGGAACTCGCAACCTGGGCGTATGTGTTTATAATGGAACTAACTGGACGCGCTATAACACAGCAAACTCGACCTTGTTGCAAGATAAAGTACTGGATATTTTTGAGGATGATCAAGGTCATATATGGGTTGGAACAGAATGGGGAGGTGTGAATGTGTTTGATGGAACTAACTGGATATATTACGGAACTGCCCAGGGAATGGCCTCAGATGATATTCAGATTATTTTTCAAAGCAGTGATGGAAAAATCTGGTGCGGTTCAGGTTGGCATGGCCTCAGCGTTTGGAATGATACTACCTGGACAGTATACAATAGCACGCATGGTCTGGCTGATGATCTGGTGCTCTCCATCATGGAAGATGATCAGGGAGATTTGTGGTTTGGTACCGGGGTAGGAGGTGTATCCCGCTTTGATGGGACTACATGGACTACTTACAATACATCAAATTCCGGTTTGACAGATAATTCGGTGAATGTCATTTACACTGACGCCTCCAATCATATCTGGTTTGGAACAGGAGAGGATTTCTTTGGGAGCTCGGGTCATGGATTGGTGGTTTTTGACGGAACAAACTGGACTCCATACAATAGTATGAATTCCAACCTGGCCAGTGATCATATTCGGAAAATTGTACAGGCAAAAAATGGAGATATCTGGATTACGAGCTGGGATGGTGTGAGTAAATTTAAGAATGGAAGTTTTGAGACCTTTCGGTTTTTAGCAGGATTGCCTGCAAATGAAATTCGTGCGGTTTTCAGGGATGCTTCAAATAGGATTTGGTTTGGAACTTATGAAAATGGAGTCAGTGTTTACGATGGAGTGAATTGGATTCCCTATGCAAAACACCATGGTTTAGCTGGAAATATGCTTCGGGATATATCACAGGACGCATCAGGCAGGATGCTTTTTGCAACAGCCAGTGGAGCCAGTATTTACGATGGTACGAATTGGATAAGCTACACCATGGCCAATAGTGGTATTGCCAGTGATGATGTGTACGCGGTTATTGAAGATAAGAGTGGAAATTATTGGTTTGGGACCAACAGCGGACTTAGCAAATTCAATGGTACTAACTGGACCACATATACCTCTTTAAATGGACTGCCCGCAGATGCTATACTATGCTTAATGATAGACAAAAGCGGAAATCTTTGGGTGGGGATGGATGAAGATGATTTTAAAGGAGGTGCTTGTAAATATGATGGAAGCTGGAATTGTTATGCTGTTGCTGACGGACTTGCAGCCTATCATGTAAATGATATTTATGAAGCCAATGATGGAAGCATGTGGTTTGCTACATGGAGCGGGATCAGTCATAAAGTAGGTTCTAACTGGACCACCTACGATACAAATAACTATTTATCCTATAATAATGTACAGTGTATTATGCAGGATAATTCAAATCAATTGTGGTTTGGAACTTCGGAAGATAACTCTGCTTTGGGAGCTGGGGTTATGAAATATAATGGGTCTAACTGGCAAAATTTTTCAGAAAGCAACTCAGGACTGGCTGATAATGCTGTTTTTGATTTGACGGTGACGGCAAATAATCAGTATTGGTTTGGAACAGGAAATGGAGCTAGTAAATTAGTTTACGGACAATCCATTGAATCCAATTCCAAACAGCTCTTCAATGTATATCCAAACCCAAGCAGGGGTAGGGTGATGATTGAAACAGCTTTGAATAATAATTTTAGTTTTTCAATTTTTGATATACATGGAAAAGAAATTTATGTTGTCAATAATGTCCATTCAAAAACAATCGTGGATCTATCAGGCGAAACTTCCGGCCTTTATCTTATTAAAATCTTCTCTGATTCTGATTTTTCTTACAGGACATTATTACTTAAATGAAAGCGAGCAGAAAATTGCCTTCACTGTACAACTAATTGAAAGGAAAGAAAAATAATACAAAAAAATAAAGGCCTCGGGAGACGAGGCCTTTAAGTATTCAGGAATTCAGGTAAAATCAAAAATTTCCTGAACAAAAGCGTTAACCACTAGACGCAAATATAATGCAAAAGGTTGCTTGGAGCATATAAATAACTAAAAATGAAAAATTTACACTTCTTATTTTGTATCTTATTTACTGTTTCAGTCTGCTTCCCAAGAGCTCCGAATAGGGGCTCAAACTGGAAGATATAAAGGCCTTAAGTAAGAAGCACAAAGCAGGGAAATAGAATCTGTTATCAATACCTTAAATCGAGTGATGATGAAAAAGTAGTGAAAAACTGAGTTCAAAAAAATGCAATCTTATAAGATTTTGAATTCAAAGGGGGTATTTCCTTTTTGCTTTATTAACATGTCGTAAATTTAAACTCTTGTTTACGATAGTCTTAAACTCTGTATGATTAACTTCTGGAAAGGATTGCACCAAGCTGTTTTTTTATTGGCTCCCATGGAGGATGTCACGGATACCACATTCAGGGAAGTTGTATTGAGCTTATCTGAGCCGGATTGTCTTCATGTCATTTTCACAGAATTTACTTCCACGGATGGATTATGTCATGAGAAAGGTCGCCCCAATGTGATCAGCCGTTTAAAGGTGAATGAATCTGAGCGGAGGTTACTAAAAGAAAAGAATGTAAAGCTTGTGGCACAGATATGGGGATCAAAACCTGAAAATCATTATAGATCTGCAAAAATAATTTCAGAAATGGGTTTTGATGGCATTGATGTCAATATGGGTTGCCCGATTAAGAAAATTGTAAAACAGGGTGGATGCTCCGCTCTGATAGGGGAACCCGAGTTAGCCGGAGAAATTATTCAGGCAAGCATGGAAGGAAGTGAATTACCTGTAAGTGTAAAAACCCGTATTGGCATTAACAAAATTATAACTGATGAATGGGTATCCCATTTGCTTAAATTTGATCTGCCCGCATTAACTGTTCATGGAAGAACTCAAAAAATGCAGTCTGATGGCCTTGCCGACTGGAATGAAATAGAGAAAGCAGCTCGATTGAGGGATGAAATGGAAAAGGACACACTCATTTTTGGCAATGGCGATGTAATGAGCCTGGAAGAAGGAATGGAAAAAATAAAGAGACATCAATTGGATGGAGTTATGATTGGACGGGGAATATTTAGATCTCCCTGGTTTTTTAGCACTCAAAATAATAATCCATCCATAAAAGAAAGACTTGATGTTCTCTGTAAACATGCCCGCTTGTTTCATAAAACATGGGATAAAAAAAAGAATTTTGCCATTCAAAAACGATTCTTCAAAATTTACGTGAACAATTTTGCCGGAGCAGCTGAACTTCGCGCTAAATTAATGGAAACCAGTAATCTGGACGAAGTGGAGCAAGTGATAATGCAATACAAAAGGATATAAACAATAATTGGATCAAAATAAGCCGCCTGATCAAATAGCTACTTAAAATCACATGATATTTCCTCATTGCGTATTTTGTTAAACAAGCATAACCTAATCGTTCCCACTGAGTTAAAATGATGCTTTTATCAGATAATAATTTATTAAACTTTTTTGTCTTAATTTGGGAAATAATTCCATTATATGGACTTTTTGTTATAAATTTAATGCTTTAAATAGCTGTTAATCAGCTTTTTATATTTCGGAAATTTATTTGATTTATAAAACTACATCGACAAACAATGATTAATTAACCAAACGATATTAATATTTACCTGATTTTGATTAAAATAAAAACTAAATCCCATAATTACAGCTTATTATCTATTATTCAAACGGTCCTATGGATTGAAAAAATTTAGAAATTTTAATAATTTAGATCTTATTTAATAATAAAATTTAAATTTGATCCACTAAATCAGCAATCATGAAAAAAATAACCTATTTACTCTTTGTCATCTCATTTATTTTATTTTCAAACTCCTGTAGCAAGGATGAGCATAATTTGCTTCTTCCGGGTATTAATGAAGATCTGGAACTTTCTCTCAAGCAGGATATCGTGGACAAGTACATTGTGGTCCTTAAATCCGAGTTTGCGTTGCAATCCGGTATTACAAATGGAATGAGTTATCTGCACAGAAATGATCAATTGGGATCTTTTATTCGTCAATACCTGAGCAAGTCAGGTTTGGAAACAGTTACGCCTGAATTTGTTTACAGCACAGCTTTATATGGATTTTCAGCCCATATTCCGAAAGGATTGCTGGATAAATTAACATATGATGATAACGTACTTTATATTGAAGCTGACCAGATAGTTTCCCTTGGAAAAAAAGGAGGAGGCGGAGGAGGTAAAGGCAAAGGCGATAAAGGTCCTGCGCAAGAAACACCCTGGGGTATTACACGTGTGGGTGATGCAGTGACTTATAATGGCTCCCATGTGGCATGGATTATTGACAGTGGAATTGATTTCAAGCACCCTGATTTGAATGTTGACCAGTCGCGTTCAGAAACTTTTGTTACCACTGGCAAAGATGCTAAAAGCGCCAAGGACCTTCATGGTCACGGTACACATGTGGCAGGTATTATTGCTGCTAAAGACAACAATATTGGAGTGGTTGGTGTTGCGGCAGGTGCAACAGTTATTGCGGTAAAAGTTCTTAACAGCCAGGGGATTGGCACCTCTTCAGGAGCAATAGCAGGTGTGGATTATGTGGCAGCCAATGCGTCTGCAGGTGATGTTGCCAATATGAGCCTTGGTGGTCCGGCTGATAAAGCTCTGGATGAAGCTGTCATAGCTGCGTCTGGCAAAAAAGGGATTTATTTCGTTCTGGCTGCAGGCAATGATGGAGATGATGCCAATAATTATTCTCCGGCAAGAGTTAATGGTGATTACATTTATACCGTTTCAGCAATGGATAAGCAGGATAATTTTGCCTATTTCTCAAATTATTCCAATCCACCGGTTGATTATTGTGCACCGGGTGTTGGTATTTATTCAACATACAAAGGAGGAGGCTATTCCACAATGAATGGTACTTCCATGGCAGCTCCACATGTTGCTGGATTAATCCTTTCAACAGCTGGCAATCTTAAAACAGACGGGACAGTGAACAACGATCCGGACAACACAGCCGATCCGATTGCTGTTCGCTAAAATTCAGATAGTTAGTGATTTTTCTTACCCTTAAGTAGGGGTAAATTGCCTTAATCAGGTTTATAAATTCACGTCCATATCAGCACATTTGAAATGTTTTTCAGGACAGGCTGCTTTACCATGTAATCCGCAAGGACGACAATCCAGGAGGTTTTTTGATTCCACTATGCTGGAATGATCCGACAGCGGACCAAAACCAAAATTGGGAACGGTCGACAGGAAGAAAGCTGTAACAGATGCGTTCATTGCCGAAGCCATATGCAAGGGTGCTGAATCATTCACATAATTCATTTGTGCTTTTTCCATCAATGCAGCGGATTGAAGTAATGAAAGTTTGCCTGCAACAACATCTATATTTTTATGTGCTGCTTCTTTTTGGATTTCATGACAAAGTATTTGATCTTGTTCGCTGCCAATTAAATATATTTTCAGTCCAGCAGCCAGGGAATTGATTAATTCAATCCATTTTCCAATTGGTAATTGCTTTGTAAACCAAACTGATGCAGGCGCAATGCACACATAGGCTTCACTATTCCCAGTATTTTTATAATCAGAATCAGAAGGATACAGTTTTGGTTTGGCGGAAATGGAGTCTGTAATGTCTTTTATTAAAAGCTGGTTTCTGTCTATTTCATGTACCGGGAGCATCATATTTATAGGATGATCCACTTTGGTAGTAAAAAGAAATGACAGGGGATTTTTACGAAATCCAATTTTGAATTTGGCTTTTGAGCAAGCTGTGATCAGGCCCGAGGAAAAATAACGATGGACATTAATGACATAAGAATATTGCGCACGTCTTACATGATGAATGAGGCGGACAAGATTGCGAAATTTATTTGTGCTCTTATCAAAAATAAGCATTTTATTGATGAACGGATGAATTTCAAGCAGCTTTTCATTTCCTTTGGCAAGCAGAAAATCAATCTGGTAGGAGGGGTGATGCTGATGGATTTTTTCAATGAGTGCGGTGGCAAGAATGACGTCCCCTATAAACGCAGTTTGTATGATCAGAATTTTCATATAAGAATGAGGTTCTTTACGTGATCAGAATTGCAACAATCAAAATTAGAACAACTCTTTGATAATATCCTCAACAGGAATTCCTTCAGCTTCTGCTTTGTAATTCTTTACAATACGATGACGAAGAACCTGGTAAGCAACTTCCTGAACATCTTCAATATCGGGAGAATATTTGCCTTTAAATACAGCCGTGGTTTTAGCACCAATTATCAGGTACTGTGAGGCCCTTGGTCCTGCTCCCCAGGCAATATATTCATTTACTTTCGTACTTGCATGTTTAGTATTGGGCCGGGTTTTATTCACCAAACCTACAGCATATTCAATGACATTATCCGGAACAGGAATTTTCTCCAATAAGCTTTGAAAATAAATAATCTCATCACCACCAAGGATCTTATTTATTTGGATGTTTTTCCCGGAAGTGGTTTCCTTCACTATGTTGATTTCTTCTTCAAATTCAGGGTAATCCAATATCACGTTAAACATGAAACGGTCCAGTTGGGCTTCAGGCAGCGGATAAGTTCCTTCCTGTTCAATGGGATTCTGGGTAGCCAATACAAAAAAAGGTTCCTGAAGTTTATGAAACTCTCCGGCTACAGTTACATTTTTTTCCTGCATGGCTTCCAATAAAGCTGATTGTGTTTTTGGAGGAGTCCGGTTGATTTCATCTGCTAAAATGATATTCCCGAAAACAGGTCCTTTTATAAAACGAAATTGCTTGTTTTCATCCAGTATTTCTGAACCTGTAATATCAGACGGCATCAAGTCTGGTGTGAACTGGATGCGGCTGAATTTCAAATCAAGTGCATCCGCTATGGTTTTAATCAATAGTGTTTTTGCTAATCCGGGAACACCGATCAGTAAAGAATGTCCCTTGCTGAAAATAGATATTAAAACTGAACGAATGACATCATCCTGCCCTATAATAATTTTTTTTATTTCCTTGCTCAGTTGCTTGTATACTTCAAGCAAATTATCAATAGCTTCTTTATCGTTCTTAAAGGTGTTCATGTTCATTTATTCTTTTGTAAGATGCCTAATCTTTCTCTGCTTCATTCAAATATGCTTTAAGGGATTCGCATGTATCGTATGGTTCATGAATGGTAATATAGGTGGCTTGCATCTTTTTATCAATCCAATTCATTAACATCTCCTGTTTTTTATGATTATCGGCTGCCTCTTTGATTTCAGGATAATCGTCTTTCAAATTAGCAATATGAGGTGGAGTTTTAGACTTATAGTATATTAAACGGTAAGCGATCCTGCCATCCGGATAGGTGGTTAAAAGAGGTCCGGCAATACTACCCACTTTCATTGTATCAATGACAAAAAACAGGGCCGCCTCCAACTGGTCAACAGCCACTTTACTACTTCCGGTATTTACATCCACCAGCATTCCGCCATTATTGCGGCTTTGTTCATCCTCTGAATATTTAAATGCTGCAGATGCAAATGTCAGGGTATCATTTCGAATTTGTTTAGCTAAATTGTTCAGCTTTTCCTGAACAGCCAATTTGGATTCGATTGTGATCTTAGGTTTAATTAAAATATGCTTGACATGGATTTTTTCACCTTTACGCTCTACCATCTTAATCAGGTGATATCCGTATTTAGTTTTAACAATTCCTGAAATGCTGTCTTTTTTGAGTTTAAGGGCAGCAGCTGAAAATTCAGGAACATAATCAAGCTTAGACCGCATGCCCAGGTCTCCTCCTTTTACGGCAGTTCCATTATCTTCAGAATATAGAATGGCTATAGTTTCAAATTTTGTCCCTGTTTTGATCCTGTCCAGGAATTCTTTTATTTTGATTTTTGCTTTTTCGTGCTCTTCTGCAGTAGGTTGTGCAAAGATGAGCAGCTGGGCAACCTCTACCTGTGTGTTGAAATAAGGCAAACTATCCTTAGGTATTGAATTGAAATACTTTTTCACTTCTGATGGCGAGATGCTATAGCTGCCAACCACTTCATCCTTCATTCTTCGGATTAAGATCATTTCCTTTATAGGTTCGCGCATTTCATCCTTTATCTCAGCAATGGACTTATCGTAATATTTTTCAAGAGCCTCGCGACTTCCTATCTGGCTAACAAAATAATCTAATCTTCTGCTGATCTCGGAATTGATTTCATCGTCCTCCACTTTGAGACTGTCAATATAGGACTGGTTTAAAAGCAATCGCTGGTAAATAGCACTCTTTACCAATTCGCACTGCCCTTCCCATTTGGATTTAGCATCGGGAAAACTGAATTCATTCATTTGGCTTTCCACATCAGATTTCAACACGATCTGGTCACCCACTACAGCCACAATTTCATCGAGAATAAATCGTTCAGGTTGGGCTTGTGTAACAAGAACACTGAATAAAAATGTGACGACTAAAGTGATTGTTTTACTCTTCATAGATTTTGAAATGTTTCTTTTTAATGCCATCTGTATAAATCTGGTTGTAAACTTCCTTAATAAATTCCAGGCTTTTCTTGTGGAGTATTGTTTTTTTAATTCTTTCGAATTCAAACTCGATGGGCGAAATAGCTCCTTCCTTTTTTATTTTTCTAACTCGCAACAAGTAGGTGTAATTTGAATCGGATGATTCCATATGCATATTATCGTAAAACTTTGAACAATCGGACGTACTCATTGGAATTTGGGTACTCACTTCATCAATAAAAAACCATTTTTCATAATCCAGGTTAAATAATTCAGCATTGCCAATGCAATATTGAAGCAGCAGATCGTGATCGGCATTGTTATCCGATAAGTACCATTGTTTTACTTTATTCATATCCGGAGCATCGTTTTTTAGCTTTAGGAATACAACTTGCATAATGCATTTTTTTAATGCAAATTGATCCGGATTTGCTTCATAATATGCGGTGATCTCTTCATCCGAGATATCATCTGATAATTGTTGCCTGATTAGCTTGTTCTCGTATTCATAGGTAATTAACTCACGGTAATAATTTTCTATTTCTTTGCTTTTATTCTTTTCCAGTTTCGTCAGGTTGGAAAGGGCTTTTTGATAAACGAGTTCTTTTTTAACCCAATTGTTCACAAAATCATTGATATACCGAATACTATCTTCATTGGATACAGGTGAACTAATAATTCCTTGTAAATCAGATTCATATAAGTAAACATCATGAACCCGGGCAATTATTTGTCCATTGTCAGGAGCTGCCTTTTTATCCCTATTTACGTATTGGCATCCCGTTAGGAACATCAAAAGAAAAACAATAAGTAAGAATTGAGGTGTCTTAGCGGGTGTGATTATTAATAAGTTCTGCAAGTATTTTTTCATTTATTGCGACAGGATATTTTTTCTTCAGTTCTTCTATCCAATTTGATTCCAGATACTGCTGGTAATCTGCAATTACTATGCCCCGTATCTCTTTAATTTTTTTAGGGCTGGCCTCATAATAGGTCTTCATATTTGCTACTCTCCAACTTTCAGATTCATCGTCAAAAAACTTAAATACTCCTTTCTTGCCAAAATATGCGGTTAAAAGATCATTTTCTCCTTCTTCGTATTTGCCATGTGAATAACTGATATTTAATGGGTTCACCATATTTAATTCGGTAGCAATTTCATCCGCAGTTTTCCCGTCTTTCTCAATCATGGCAACTACTTGCTTGGCAATATTTTCATCACGGCAAATGTATGTTTCAGCCTCCACGCGCTTTTTCCACATATACTTATCAATATGACTATTGTAGAATTCCAATTGGCCAAGGGTATCTTTCATTGCTTTCGACCAAACCTTCTGGTCTGTGATTTCAAACAACATCATTCCTTCACGATATTCATTGACCAGGTTTCTGAACTCGGGATAATTTTCTTCAAGATGTTCATCTGAGTACATTATTAATGAATTATTCACAAAGGAGTTATAAAATTTGTCAATGGCAAAAGGGATGGTTTTATAGCGTTGATTTTTTTGTTTTTCTTCCAGGTATTTGGCAAAATCAAGTTGCGAATAATATTTCTTGCCGATTAAAAACATATTCTGATTAAAAATAGAGGGATTAGCAATTTGCCAGTTTCCACTAAGCAAGGAGGAATCCACCTGACTGTAAAAAATATTTTTGCTTCCCTCCATTTCTTTAAAACGATATTGCTTTTTAATATTGGATAGCAGTTTTTCGAAAGACAGCTGCCCCCTGGCATCTTTCCTGACTTTTGTCCGAATTATTTTCTCCATCTCTTCAAATGATTTCAGTGGTTTAAGGCTATTTCTTTTCAAAATATGCCAGCCAGCCTGGCTCTCAAAAGGTTCAGAAATATCTCCGTCATTTTGAAGCGTAAAAGCAACCTCTTTCACTTTAGGAGCAATATTAAATGAAAATGAATTGAATTCAGGCAGCTTTCCATTCGAACCTTTGGTGCGGTTATCCTGGGAATAAAGACCTACCATTTTTTCAAAACTTTCTCCATCAGAAATTTTTTGATAAAGTTCAGTGATGGTTTGTTTTGTACGGTTCTTTTGTTCTTCTGTAGCGTCTTTTTCAAATGGAATAAACAATTGGGAAACACTGATATCGCCCTGGTAAGGTCTGCGATCGCTCAGTTTAAGTATGTGGTATCCAAATTCAGTTCGAAAAGGTTTTGAAACTTTTCCTGCTTTGGTGTTATAAGCTTGGTTTTCAAATGGATAAATAAGATGAAAAACTGTAAAATAGCCCAGTTCTCCTTTGTTATTTTTAACGGATGGATCTTCTGAATAGGATTCAGCCAGGCTTGCAAAGTCATTTCCTTTTTTGGCTTTTCGATAGATTTTCTTGATTTTAGCATAGGCGGTGTCTATTTCAGATGCCGAAGCATCTTCAGCTAAACGGATGAGAATATGACTCGCCTTGAGTTCTTCTTTCATTCGATCATAAGCTTCAAGAACCAGCCTGTCAGTGGTTTCCTGGTCAGTCATATATGGTTTTGTGAGTTGATCCCGGTAAGTTTTAAACTCAGTTAAAAACTTTTCGGTTGTATCAATACCCTGGTTACGTGCCTCTTTGACTTTTAATTTGAAGTTAACGTATAATCTCAAATACTCTTTTACGCTTTCTGCAGTATAATAATTATCATCATTCTTGTTATTTTTCTCATAAATGTATTGGAAATCACCAACTGTAACTTTTGAATCCCCGGTTGAGAATAGAACACTCTCAGGTTTTTGAGCAGATGTCAAAAAAGCTGTTAAAGTAATGGCAGTAAATAAAATACTCTTTAAAAACATAAGCTAATTTTTTTTGCCGCAAATATATCTATTTTTAAGCAATGTTCTCCTTACTTTGAATAACTAAGATGCAATAAAAATTCCTCTAAAAATCAGTAAATACTAAATGGTTTTAAACGAAAATAATTAAACTTTGTTATTTTAATTTTAATTTCATTGCATTCGAAATAATTATTCAAACACTTATCATGAAATATTTTAAATTGAATCTATTGACAATCGCCACTTTAATCTGCTTGTGTTCCTGTATTCCGAGCTATGAAAAAGGATCAGGTGCTTTAGTTTCTGAAACGATCAATGTGAATCATTTTGACAAAATTGATCTGAAAGGAACGGGCACAATATATTATGTGCAAGGAGATTCTCATTCATTGAAAATAATTACGGATGATAATATATTCCCCTTGCTCAAACCTGAAGTAAGGGGCGGGGAATTAATCCTGGATATTGATCGGGTTTTAATTAATCCTACAAAACTTGATTATTATATCAGCTCTCCTGAAATCCGTCAGTTCAATGTTTCGGGAAATGGAACTGTCATATGTGAAAAAATCATTACAAGCGATAAAATGAAAATCTGGGTAAGTGGGGCTGGAGATGTGAACATGGATTTAACAGCAAAATCGCTTGATATAAAGATTTCAGGATCGGGAGAAATCAATACCTCAGGCCTGGTAGAGGATCTGGAATTAAAATTAAGCGGGGCTGGTAACCTGGAAGCCTATAACCTGACTGCAGATCATGCAAAAATTAATATTAGTGGAGCAGGAAATGCAACTGTTCATGTAACGAAATCTCTTCATGCAAAAGTTTCAGGAAGCGGCAACATCAAATACAAGGGTTCTCCAAAAGTGAAATCTTCCATATCCGGTGCCGGATCAGTGAATTCAATCAACTAAGCAGAATTATGGATATACTATTAATTGTAATCGGTAGTGCGTTGGTCATAATAGGGATACTGGGATGCTTTCTTCCCATTATTCCTGGTCCGCCGGTAAGTTTTGTTGCCTTGTTATTTTTTCACTTTACTACTAAATATCAGTTTTCTGAAAAGATCCTGGTTATTGCCGCAATAATGGCAGTGATTGTCACTGTCCTGGATTATATCATACCCATATGGGGAACAAAATACTTTGGAGGATCTAAAAAAGGAGTATGGGGCTCCACAATTGGACTGATCATCGGCTTATTTTTTGTGCCCTGGGGAATTATTGTAGGACCGTTTTTAGGAGCTGTAGCTGGTGAAATGGTGGATGGACAGGAATTTAAAAAAGCACTTAAATCCGGTTTTGGAGCATTTCTTGGTTTTGCAGCAGGTGTCATTATTAAAATGGGCGTATCTGTCTGGATCGCTGTTATCATTCTGAAACAAATTATTAATTAAGCCAATCTCTCCTAAATATTTTTATCCTTCCGTATCGATGCATCCATTTTCGGGCTAAAACAAATAAGCTACTATTGATTAGTTAAAATAGAACTGGAATTGTAAAATCAGAATATTAGCAGAATTAATACATCTTAAGTTTTCAGTCGTTGTATTTTTGCTGATGATTATATCCTGATGGAAAGTGAATTTGAAATAATTGGTGTGTATCAGAATCCACATATTGCCCATATTCTGAGAACCCGCCTCGAAAGTGAGGGGATCAATGCATGGGTTACGGATGAAAATACCATCATGAACACGGCATTTTATTCTGATAAAGTGGGTGGAGCAAAATTGCAGGTTAGAAAAAAAGATGCAGAGGAGGCAACTATTATTTTAAATAGTATTGAGCAGGCCGGTTTAAACTAATAACCTGAGCTCGGGATAATAAATTATTGCAGCTTTAATGAGGTTTTTCATAGGCAACTAGTGTTTATGCCTGCCTTGCCGGTCAGGCAGGAAGGACTATCGGGATAATTCGAAATAAACACAAGACAGTATAGGGAAAACCTCATAATGCCCGAAGGGAGAGTAATTAGAGAATAATCTTTAACAAG
>JADHTG010000054.1 GCA_016776505.1 Bacteroidota bacterium | reverse complement strand
AATATTATAATATAGTTAGATATATTCATCAATCTTCATTATAAGAATGAGAATAAAATCATTGCCAATAAAACGCATGAAAAAAATCTAAAAACCACTAAATTGGTGAAATTTTATTCTGAATTATGACACAGTCTGTGAAGCTTCAGCGTAGGCGCTTGGAGACAGAAGGATTGCTTGACTCTGGGTACTCGTTTCTTATTACTGGTTTCTCATTACTGATCACAGATTACTGATCACAGATTACCGATCACAAATTACTGATCACAGATTACTGATCACAGATTACCGATCACAGATTACTGATCACAAATTACTGATCACAGATTACCGATCACAGATTACCGATCACAGATTACTGATCACTGTAAGTCTATGTCTGAATAAGGATGACCAAATCCCCAAAAACCACTTCATTATTCGATGTTCATTTCTCCAAAACAAACAGCTTAAATGCTGAACAGGACAATAGAATTATTTGCATGTATTCTTCAGCAATTCCTCTGGCAGATGTCACTATTAATTTATATCTTTAACATTCCAAAAAATCTAAAAATAACGTATGACGAAAGCATTTACCCTCTTATTCAGCCTGGTCTTATTTTTCCCATCCCTGGTTTATTCACAAACTAAATCGGAAAATCAAACCATCAAAGTAAGCTGTAGTGTTCAATCTTCACCTCCAAAAATTATTTTTAACTGGCCAGCAGATGCTAATGCATCTTATTATATCATCTCGAAAAAAGACATAAATGCAAGCAGTTGGGGACCTGCCTATGCAAATATTCCGGATACATCCACCTATTTTATTGATGAGCAAGTGGAAATTGGGACAAGCTATGAGTATAAATTCTATAAAAATACAGGTATCGGTAATATTCCGGGTTATAGCTATATGTTTGTTGGAATTGAGGTGGCTGCTGTTGAAAAGAAAGGAAGTGTTCTTTTATTGGTGGATAGCAATTACGTGGATGATTTAAACATGGAAATATCGCGTTTAAAAATGGACCTGATTGGTGATGGCTGGCGGGTTATAAGCCGTGTTATTTCGAGAGGGACATCTGTATCTGCTATCCGGGATTCCATTATTGCAGATAAAAACCATGACCCCACCCTGAGTACGGTATTTTTATTAGGTCATATTCCGGTTCCCTATTCAGGGAATTTTAATCCGGATGCACATTCAAACCATGTGGGAGCCTGGCCAGCAGATCTGTATTATGGTGAAATCGATGGCAACTGGACTGATGTAAGCATCAATAACACTTCAGCCAGCAGAAGTGCAAACCATAACGTTGCTGGTGATGGAAAATTTGATCAGACCATCATTCCATCCCTTATCGACCTGGAAGTTGGCCGGGTGGATTTGTATAATTTACCCGCTTTTACTGCCTCAGACCTTGAATTAACGAGACAATATCTGAATAAAGATCATGATTTCAGGCATAAAATACTGACTGCTGAAGCCCGTGGATTAGTGGATGATAATTTTAAAAGTTTTGATGAAGCTTTCGCACAAACTGCCTGGCGGTATTTTTCAGGGATGTTTGGAGCCAGTCATGTAACAGCACTTGATTTCATGAGTACTCTAAGCACAGATTCTTATTTATGGGCTTATGGTTGCGGTGGTGGATCCTACACTTCTTGTGGTGGAATAGGCAATACGGCTGATTTCGCAGGCGCTACGAACAAAGCCATTTTCACTTCTTTATTTGGTTCTTACTTTGGTGACTGGGATAGTGAAAATAACTTCCTGCGTGCTCCACTTGCCACACCATCTTCCCCGCTGGTCTGTTTCTGGTCAGGGCGTCCTCACTGGCATCTTCACCACATGGATTTGGGCAAACACATTGGTTATTCAGCAAAACTCACACAAAATAACAACAATTTATATACAGCTGGTTATGCCGCCAGGGGAGTCCATGTTGCGCTGATGGGTGACCCCACTTTGGGAATGCATATAGTTGAACCACCCAGCAGTTTACAAGCTGATAGTGTAGGGAATGTCACAGTTCAATTGAACTGGACTGCTTCAACTGATCCTGAAATTATAGGATATGAAGTGTTCCGGTCTACTGCTTTAAATGGAAGTTTTGAAAAAATAAATAAAAATCCCGTAATGGGAAACTCCTATTTGGATGACGCCTCAGAGGATGGGAAAAATGTGTACATGCTGAGAGCCTTAAAACTGCAAACATCAGGAAGTGGCAGTTTTTACAATTTAAGCCAGGGGATCTTTGATTCTGCATCAACAGCCTGGCCGCTTTCAGTCGCTTCGTCAATTGAAGACGCCATGGTCAGTGCCTATCCAAATCCAACAAAGAATGTGTTGAATTTACACTTAAAAACGAACGATTCAGAAATTATTCAAGTGAGCCTGTATAGCAGTATCGGACAGGAAATTTTTTCAAGCCGGCTGGAAGGTGTGCAGCAGGAAAGAAAAATGCAAATACAATTGGCAGAATACGGAAGAGGTATTTATATTTTGCAAATTCAATCGAAACAGGGAATATCAGAACGTAAAATTATCGTGAAATAAAAAAATCAGAGAAATGAAAAAAATAAGTTTAATTCTTCTCACACTATTTATAATAGCAAACGCAAACGCCCAAAATGGAAAAGACGGAGCTAAACAACTGGCAGAAAAAGGAGCCACTAAAATCAGGTTTGATGAATTTAAAGAAGGCATAAAACTGTACAAAAAAGCCTTGAAGAAAGATAAAGGAAATGCAGACTACATTTACAATATATCTTATGGGTACTACAGGCTGGGGAAAGGGAAAAAAGCATGGAAACTCATTGATCCAGTTCTGCATGAAAACCCGGACATAAAAGACTATCATGCGTTTTTGTCTGTGCTTTATGAATCTGTAGGCAAAGAATATCACATCAAGTCGAAGGAAATAATAACAAAAGGACCTTCAAATGCTAAGGAATATGCGCATGAGGCCATGCAATTGATAGCATCTGATCCCAATAAAGCACGTCTCTATTTGGATCATGCTATTGATCTGGAACCTGAAAAAGCCGACTATTATTACCAGGCCGCTAAATTATATGCAAATACTGTTGAGCGCATTTGGACCCTTATTTATGGAGAAATTTTCGTGAATCTCGAAAGAAATACTGCCAGAACCATTGAAATAAAAAAATTGATGTTTGAAACATGGGAAAAATCACTCACTATTAATTCACCCAATGATATCAAAGTGGATGTTTCTGAAGAAAAAGCAACCTATGGTTTGGAAAAATTTGATTCTGATAAATTTGTGGTCAACTTTGCCCAATCCTACGAAACTACTCTTGAAATTGGGCTTTATAGATTAGGGGATGGTTTATCCATTAGCAATATGTATTTTTATTACCGGGATTTTATCAATTATTGGTTCCGTGGAAAAGAACTGGAATTTCCCTGTTTTATTTTCGACTGGGAGAAAACCATTTCAGAATCTGACCACCTGGAAGCCTATATTTTCTGGCTCTTTAAAGATTCTTTTCCCGGGGAATACAACGACTGGATAAAAATTTTCGGCAAGCAAATGGCAGCTTTTGAAAACTGGCTGGAAAATAATGCGATGAATATGACCGAGTATAACCGGGTGAATGGGGTGAAGTATTGAGGTTGAAGGTTGAAAAATTGAAAGTTGAAGGGTGAGCCGAAGGCATCATTTCGGGAAAAGTTGAAGGTTATCTGACTAGCCCAAGGCTTCGACAGATAATAAAAGTTGTGGGTTTTGAGCCCTGGAATTTGGAATTTGAGTCTTGGAATTTGAAATTTGTCCGTTAGACTCCTGCGGAGGAATTTGAATTGCAGGTTACAAGTTGTTCATGCCTGAATAAGGTTGATCAAAGTTAAGCGATGTCAGACCAACTTTCAACTTTCAACTTTTAAATTTTAACTTTTAAATTTTAACTTTTTACTTTTAACTTTTTACTTTTAACTTTTTACTTTTTACTTTTTACTTTTTACTTAAAATCAATACCCCTGCGCCAGCACATCAGCAATGTGCATCACTTTTATTTTTTTATTTTGTTTTTGCAAATAGCCATCTATATGCATCAGGCAACTGGTATCAGTACTTACAATATAATCAGCTCCGGTGGCCAGTGCATTTTCTGATTTCTGATCCACCATGGCAATGGAAATGGGTTCCATTTTTACTGAAAAAGTACCACCAAATCCGCAGCATGTTTCACTTTCATTCATTTCAATGAGTTCAAGTCCCTTTACATATTTCAATAATTCACGGGGTCCTTTTTTAATTCCCATTCCATTATGGGCACTGCATGAATCGTGATAGCATACCTTGGCTTCAAATACAGCTCCAACATCTTTTTTCTTAAGAATATCTGTTAAAAAAGAAGTGAACTCAATTGCTTTATTTTGTATTTTTTTATAATGATTTCGCTGTGAGGAATTTAGGAAAAAATCTTCATAACTATCTTTCACCATCTTTATACAGGATGCTGAAGGACTGACTATATACCTGTTGCCGCTAAAATCATTAATGAATTTTTTTGCCACTTTAAAGGCTTCTTTCTTATATCCGGCATTGAAAGCCGGCTGGCCACAACAAGTCTGGTTGGTATTGTAATATACTTTGCAACCCAGTTTTTCAAGCACTTTTACCATGTTGAATCCCGTTTCAGGGTACAACAGGTCGATATAACAGGGGATGAAAATATCTACTTCCATTCTTGAATCCATAATTCAACTGCAAAAGTATTGAAAAAAAACAGTCAATCTATTTCCAGTGTTCAATTTCCTGTTTGTTTTGAGAATATAATCTCCATTTTGACAAAACGGACGAAAAATCATCCGGCAAATCGGAATGAAATATCATCTCCTTACCACTGTGCGGGTGAATAAAGCCAAGGCTTTGCGCATGCAATGCCTGGCGGGGGATCAGCTTAAAACAATTGTCGATATACTGTTTATATTTAGTGAATGATGGTCCACTTACAATCCTGGCACCACCATAAGGTTCATCATTGAAGATCGGGTGCCCGATGGAAGCCAGGTGCGTTCTGATTTGATGGGTTCTTCCAGTTTCCAGTTTACATTCTATCCAGCTTGTATAATTGAATTGCTCCAGCACTTTATAATGTGTTACCGCATGCTTTCCCGAACCTGCTTTTGTGGTCGTAATCATCCTTCTCCTGTCCTTTGGATCCCTCAGTATATTTTTAGTGATCGTTCCTTCGGCATCCTTCACATGCCCCCAAACCAATGCAGAATAGCTTCTCTCTACACTGTGGTCAAAAAATTGCCGGGCCAGAAATGTCAGGCTGTAGTCATCCTTGGCAATAACTAATAGTCCGCTGGTATCTTTGTCTATCCGGTGAACGAGGCCGGCTCTGAAAGGAGGATCTATGTCTGTATCTGACTTTCCGAAATGGTAGATCAATCCATTCACCAAGGTACCTGTGAAATTACCATAGGCAGGATGGACTACCATGCCTGCTTCTTTGTTTACAACTAACACATGATCATCCTCATAGACAATATCAAGCTGTAAATTTTCCGCTTTCACTTCTTTATCCCTTGGAGGATGGGGAAGAACAATCGAAATCTGATCAAAGGGTTTTACTTTATAATTGCTTTTAACTGCTTGATTATTGACTAAAATACAATCGCTTTTTGTTGCATTTTGAATCCTGTTCCTGCTTACATTTTCAATCCGGTTTATCAGGTATTTATCTATACGAACCGGTTCCTGTCCCGGATCAACTGTGATTTTGTGATGCTCAAATAAATCTTCCTGATCTAAATTGACCGTATTGTTTGCCATGCTTCAAAAGTAGCAAAAACAATTAATAAATTTTATTTCCAAATATGTGGGATGTTTGTTATATTTGCCTGATTCAATTCATTTCAATATTGTTTATAATAAATCAAATGCTAATATTATGAAAAAACGATTTACACTTTTGTTATCCATGTTTGTTTTTTTACTTTTGGGTACATATGTTTCCAGAGCCCAGACTTATTGCACTCCATCTTACTCAAGCGGATGTATTTACGGGGATGGATTAGTGAACATTTCATTCAGTACTACCAACCAGGCCATTAGCTGTGCTGGAACTCCATCCTATTATCATGATTATACTTCTGGTAGTGCTGCCACACTGATTCCGGGTACCACTGCATCTATTTCCTTTGAGGCAGGTTATAACGGGACCTATGTCACCGTTTGGATTGACGTGGACAACAACGGAACATTCAGTAGTTCAGAAATTATGGTAAATAGCTATAACTGTGCAACTTCGTATACCACCTATACCACCTCCTTTACTGTTCCCTCTGGTAATTACGGGACAAAAAGATTAAGATTCAGGACCAATTGGTTAAGTGGCATTACAGATCCTTGCGGAAGTGCAACTTATGGAAATTCAGCTGACTTTACAGTAAATATCCCTGCGCCTGCTGTCATGAAATTGGGAGCGATCGAGGCTACACATCCCGATACCAATTATTGTTTCATCAGTCAGAATATGGTAAAAATACTGAAGGCAACTGTCACCACATATAATGGAATTGCCAATCCTTTGCCTATTGATACGGTTTGGTTTTCAACCAATGGAACCACCAATCCGGCAGATATCTTAAATGTAAAACTTTTTCATACGGATGGCGACCCCTTAAATCCATACAATCAGTTAGGTGAAACAATCATGAAGCCAAACGGGACTTTCATGTTTGTGTTCGATTCAGGCAGTGTGCTGGCTTACGGTGCCAATAACATCATTTTAGCATATGACCTGTCACATGTGATAACCCCAGGCAATAAAATCGACTGCCAGTTATTGGCTGTTCGTATCAACGATACGGTTCGTACAGTTGGAACAGCTGGTGATCCTGCGCTTAACAGACCTATTGTGCATCCTAAAGATTATCACAGATATTGTGGTGTAAACAGGACGGCTGGTGCAAATTACCTGATTGGTTTAACAAGGGTGATCTTTGAAAATATTGATCATCAATCAGGTGTACCAGCAACAACCGGAGATGTGGTAGATTTTTATGCGGACGATATTGCTACTGTTTATAAGCAAAAGTCTTATCCCATCATGATGCAAAATGCAGCTTTTAATAACAGAGGAAATAAAATGTACATTGATTGGAATAACAATGGATATTTTGATGCCAATGAATTTATTAAATTATGGGATAATTTAGCACCCGCCACCGTTATAAATGATGTGGTCAATATCCCCTGCGATGCAACCATTGGATATCACAGAATGAGGATAGTGATTGATCTGAATGGTCAACCCATGCCTGCATGTGGTAACAACACCTATGGTGAAGCGGAAGATTATCTCTTGTTTGTTTCACCTGAAGACACACCAGTTGTTAGCTTTACTCCGGAGAAAACATTGAACTATGTGGGAGGTTTAACTCGTTTCAATACTGAAACCTCTGTGGATGGCAATATTGTGTATGTTTGGGATTATGATAATAATTCAAGTTGGGATGATACCACGAGTGCCAATGGTGGTACGCATCAATTTAACAGTGCAGGTACAAAAACGGTCAGGGTAAAAGGTTTATTATATGGTTGCACAGATACCATAGAAGGACCGGTTTATTCAAAGAGCCTGTCCATCATTGCTCCTACTACTGCCCCAGGTGTAAACTTTATTACTAATTTAAACACAGTAACTCCATCCATTCCGGTTGAATTTACAGATTTATCCACCATAGGACCCAACGAATGGAAGTGGTCAATTACACCGGTTCTCGCGGCAAATGGAAATCCTGCTTATACGCTTTCAGATCCAAATGAACAAAACCCAACTGTTCAATTCCTTGAATTGGGTAATTACGATGTGCAGCTTTGGGCAAAAAATATCATCGGTGCTGACTCCAACCTCAAAACACATTACATAAGTGTGGGTAAAGAAAATATCATGTGTACGGATGGAAGCACAAATTTACGTTCAGGTTATATTTATGATGACGGAGGTAAATATGGCAATTATGCTGATTATCAAGGTACTCAAGTCTATGTCACCTGTACATTCCTGATAGAACCCAAATGTGCTTCTGCAGTTTCTCTGGATTTCCTTGAATTTGATGTGTGTTCCTATAACAGCACAGGTTGTATTCAGTTAACTGACGGAGATAACGTGAGAGTATATGACGGAAAAAATAATACGGGTACACCCCTGCACCTGGTACCTAAAGATATTTTAGGTCAGCCCCTGTTCCCTAGAGGATTTACAAATGGTGGTAGTAACGCAGCTGTAACAATTCCTTCAGTAACAGCCCCATCAGGCAAGATGTTTGTTGAATTCAACAGGAACTGCGGTGGTGTCGGAACCGGTTTTGAAGCATTTTGGTCAACAACCATTTTCACTCCTCAAATGCCGGTGGCATCCATAGCCGGGCCGACAAATGTGTACCGTTTGAAAACCATCGAATTTGCCAGCACCTCCTCTGGATATGATCTGGATTATTTCTGGGATCTGAATGGAGATGGATTTAATGATACATACGACTCAGTAACAACCTGGGTTTATACCAACACAGGTACCACAACAGTTCGTTTAATTATCCAGAGTTGCGATTTCCTTGACACCGCATACCTGAATGTAACAGTGATCAATCCGACTGCACCTCCTGTTGTGGATTTTGAAGCTGATTATGTGCGTATTACCAAAGTAAATGTGGTCAACCTGATGGATAAATCAGACAATACCGTTTATTCCTATTTCTGGACCATTGATCCTCCTGACTTTAATTTTATGCAGGGAACAGATCAAAACAGTTCAGATATCCAGATCCAGTTTACCGATATAGGTTATTACACCGTTAAACTGGTTTGTTATAATGCTGTGGGAATTGATTCCATGGTTAAAACAAATTATATACGGGTGTACAACAATTGTGAACCCGGTGTTGCTAACCTGAATGCTGATTTGGGTATGTCAGAATTCTTATTAACCAACCTGGCTGGCGACACCTTAATTCGTAACCTGTCATCCATTGGTCAGAAATCCTATACGGATTATTCAGCCACAAAATTTACTGATGTGTACCTGACAGGTACGTATAACCTGACCTTGAAAAGGAATTCTAATTTCAATAATATTAACTGGACTGTGTTTGCAGATCTCAACCAGGATGGTTTATATGATGGACCGGCAGATAAACTGGCGGAACTTAAGAACACCAGCCAGACAGAGTGGACTACAACCATCACTATCCCTGCCGGAGGAACGAATGTATTTACAGGTTTAACTAAACTCAGGATTGCTGCAAATGCAGGCATATTGAACAACAAAGGCTGCGGTCCCAATTATTCCGGTGAATTTGAAGATTATGGCCTGATAGTCAAGGACGATGATGTAGCTCCTTATATCGTATTGTACGACAGGGATTCAAGTGAAGTCATGAGCCCCGACACCATTATTCTTAACTCTTGTGCAAACTGGGTTGAGCCTGGTTACCTGGGTTGGGATGATGTAAGTGGTGACCTGACTTCACAAGTAATAGTAAATGGTACTTCAGCCATTAACCCACTGGTCGGAGGTTATTATCCGCTCACATATGATGTCCAGGATAATGCCGGGAACAATGCAATGCAGGCAGTTCGGGTTGTGCAGGTATTAAGTGATATTGTTCCGTTAACTATTACTCCAAATGGCAATATCATAGATTCTGTTGCTGTATTCAGCAGTGCTTATGTGGATCCTGGAGTCATTTATACAGATAATTGCAGTGGTGTTGACGCTTCAAAAAGCGGAAAAATGGGTACTGTAGATGTGAATGTAGTAGGTACTTATGTCATTAGATATTATGGTGCTGATCTGGCAGGAAATGCAGATACCATCAATCGTTATGTTATTGTATATGACGGTATTGATCCTACAATTGCATTGATTGGAAACGATACGATCTACTGGGATGCAACCATTCCATTTGTAGATCCATGGGTTACTGTAGATGACGATTATGATCCTGACAGCTTGCTTATTACAACTGTGAAAGGCACGGTGGATGTAAATACTCTCGGTTCTTATTTCCTTACTTATTGTGTAAGCGATTTATCAGGAAACGGACCAGTATGCATCGACAGGTTAGTGATAGTAGAAGATACAGAAGCACCCACATTGTCGTTCAGTAGCTCCACCTATACATTAGATGTATTCCACCCATTCGTTACACCCGAGCCGATCACCGCCGATAATTTCTGGACTGCGGCGAACATTATCGTAATGAAAACTGCAGGCAGCGTAAACACCTATAAAGTAGGATCGTATCCCCTGACTTTTGTTGCCACCGATGCTTCAGGAAATGTTTCTGCACCTGTGGTCATCACTATTGATGTGGTGGACCGCGTGGCTCCTGAAATTGAATTGATTGGCACCACCCTGATAACCGTTGAAAGATGGTTAGGCCTGGATGATCCCGGTGTGAATGGAAGGGATAATTATTACGCTGTAGAAGATCTTACACTTCTTCCAAGTACGGGTACTTACATGAACACCCAGGAAGTAGGCCTTTATTCAATAACCTACCAGGTGGAAGATCCTTCAGGCAACAAGTCAGCAATTCTTACGCGCTTCATTTATGTAGCTGAAAGTACTTCATCCATTAAAGAAGTCAGCGAGGAAAACTTCAGCTATTATCCAAACCCGGTATCTGATGTATTGAATATTGAAATCTCCATGCCGGCTTATAAGCATGTTCATATTTCCATATTTAACACCCTTGGAGAACAGGTAATGAATGTAAACGAAGGAGTTGTAATGAATGAATTGTACCAGGTAAATGTAAGCAACCTGGCTGCAGGCATTTATTATATACGCTTTAATGTAGGCGAAGATGCTGAATTCAACAAGAAGTTTATACTTACAAAATAATAATTGATTATTTATTATTCAAACCCCGGTGATGCCGGGGTTTTTTTTCGCCCTGTTTTTATCAGATCTTATACATTTTATATGGGATAATTAATTATGGAAGAACACTGTTATACTTACAAAAAAGATAAACTTGCGTAAAAAAAATAATCTACTTAAATTTGCTAAAAAGGGCATACCTATGTCTTTAATTGAATAACATTTTGTAATTAATTAATATTTATATGATGAGAAATTTTACACGACTTATTTCATTGATTTTTGTTAGTGCACTTTTACTTAGTCAATCTGCATTCGGTCAATTATCAGGTACCTATACTATTGGATCTAGTGGTACATATGCAACTTTTACAGCAGCTGTTTCAGCCTTGCAATCTCAGGGAGTTAATGGACCAGTTGTTTTCAATGTGGCAGCACAGACTTTTACAGAGCAAATTCAAATCAATGCTGTTTCTGGTGCTAATGCAACCAACACCATTTCTTTTGTTGGAGCAGGCGTAACCAGTACAACATTGACTTATTCTGCCACTTCATATTCTTCCAGGCATACAATTCTTTTGTATGGTGCTGATTACATCACTTTTAAAGATATGTTGATCAGGGGAACCGGAAGTAGCTACGGATGGGCAATGCATTTGCAAAACCAGGCGAATTACAACACATTCGACAATTGTAAGTTTGATGTGGGTGCTACATCTTCGTCCAACAGAATTTGTATTGTTGCCTCCAATTCGTCGACAAGTTATTCTAGCAGTGGCGATAACGCAAATTATAATACTTTTAAAGATTGTGAAATTTACGGAGGATATATTGGTGCATATCTGCGCGGTAGTTCTTCATCAACTTTGTGCTGGGGAAATAGTTTCTACGACTGCTATTTTACAAATCAATATTATTACCCACTGTATACCTATTACGTCGGGAAAATGCATATCATGAACAACATAGTTCGTAATGTTACTTCCTCAAGTGGATACGGGATGAACCTCAGCTATGGTTCCTCCGATACAGTCATGTATAATGATATTCAAACCCAGCGTTATGGGGCGTATTTTTATTATCAGAACTATTATGTGAGCGGTAACTCCATGTTCTCAAATAATATGATCTATAATTTTAACCAGTCATATCACCGTGGAGTTTATGCCTACAGGGCTTACAACACTAAGTTTTATCACAACACAATCCGAATTAATGTAACAGGTTCCACTTCCACATCTTATTGTGGAATGTATTTATATTATAACCAGGGTTGTGAATTAAAAAGCAATATTATTTATGATGGAGGCACTTATGGATATGGCATCTATCAGAATTATGGATCCTGGGCTGATGGAAGTGTAGACTATAACTGTTATTATAATTCAGGCAGCAGCAGTTATAATATTTATTGGGGAACCAATTATTCCAGTTTAAGCACCTGGAAAAGTGCGGATCCTAAAAATAACCAGAATTCCTGGGACAATAACCCCTTGCTGACCAGTACCACAGATATGCACTATACGGCTTCCTCACCGGTTATGTTCGGACCTACAGGCGGAGTTCCTGAGGACATTGATGGTGAAACTCGAGGCAATACCTTTTCCACCATTGGTGCTGATAAAATGGAAGTCAATGGGCTGGACATTACAACAGTCAGCATTGATGCTCCCACATCCTGGGCAATAGGAAATAATACATTAGCAATTACATTGGCCAATTTAAGAAAAACAGTTGTTACCAGCCTGGATTTGGGATACCAGTTAGGTTCAAGTACACCCGTAACTGTTTCAGGTTACACACCATCCCCCAGTTTAAACCAGGGCGATGGAATGTCCTATACCTTTTCCACACCCGTTAACCTGCCATCCGGAGGTGCATACACTTTAAAAGTCTGGGTAGCAAAACCCAACAACACTTCACCAGATAACAATCCTAACAATGATACGATCACTTATAGTTTTAATACCCCATTACAAGGAACATATACTATTGGGGCAAGCGGAGCAGACTTTGCTGATTTTACAGAAGCGGTAACTACTCTGAATAATGATGGGATATCAGGGCCATGTATATTTAATGTAGCAGCTGGAACTTATTCTGAGAAAATAAGCATTAATCAAATTAATGGCTCCAGTGCCACAAATACAATTGAATTCATTGGAGCAGGTGCTCCTCAAACAACGATCACCTATGCTGGTTCATCCACCGGTAACTGGACTACCATTACTCTTGATGGTGCTGATTATGTTACCTTTAAGAATATGAGAATACAAAATACCGGAACTTCATATGCCAACTGTGTATTGTTTACAAATAATGCGCGTTACAACATGATTGATAGCTGTTATGTTAATGTACCAACCGGGACTAATTCCTATTTAATACCAATTCTTGCTTCAAGTAGCAAAACGTCTTCTTCGGGATCGGGAAGTAATGCCTGGTATAATACCATTAGCAACAATACGGTTTACGGTGGCTATTATGGTATTCATTTTTATGGAGGAGGATCTTCATCACCCAACCTGGGGAATAATTTCATAAACAACCTGGTAACAGATCAGTATTATTATCCCATGTATATTTATTATAATGGGGAAATGCATGTAACTGATAATGTCATACGTAATGTAAGCAGTACCAGCGGATATGGCATAAATCTCTATTTCGGAACATCAGACACGGTTTTACGAAATGATGTGCAAACAGGTCGGTATGGTTTCTATTTCTATTATCAAAACTATTATGTAAACGGCAACTCGCTGTTTGCAAATAATGCCATTTATAATTTTTCTAATACTTCTTACAACAGGGGTGTTTATGCCTATCGGACATACAACTCTAAATTTTACCATAACACCATCCGAACTAACGTGAGTTCAAACTCCACATCATATTGTGGCATATATTTGTATTATAATACAGGTTGCGAGATAAAAAATAACATTTTCCATGATGGCGGGAATTATGGCTATTCGATCTATCAAAACTATGGAACCTGGGCCTCAGGTAGTGTTGATTACAATTGTTACTATAATCAAGCGAATAATTTTGTTTATTGGAATGGTACCATCGCTAACTTAAGTGCATGGCAAACGGCCTATCCTACCTTAAATGCCAATTCCTGGGATATTAATCCGGGATTAACAAGTACGAATGATATCCATTTGACCACTCAGAGTCTTACATTGCAAGCTCCCTATGTGGGAATTGATGATGATATTGAAGGGCAGTCCCGACCGAACACAACGGTATTTATTGGTTGTGATGAACCGGAACCCATGGTTTTTGATTCTTTTGTGGTCACCGATTTATCACCTCAATTTGCCTTTACTGGTCAAACCCGTGTTAAAATGATGCGAATTGAAACCAAAGTGAGTGGCCTTGCCAACCCACTTCCGGTAACAGCAGCTTATTTCAGCACACAGGGATGCAGTAATCCTGCTGACCTGGCGAAATTCAGGCTGTACAGCCAAAATGGAGCTCCTCTGGATGATGCCTTTGAAATAATGAATATGGACAGTCCGAATGGAGTTATTTCGGTGACTCCACCCAGTGGAACCACAATAGCTGATATTATAGAGATATATGTCGCATATGACATTGAATTCGGAGCAACAATTAATGACTCATTTGATGTTTCGTTTGACTCTGTCATGATTGACGGAAACATGCGTTATCCAAAAACGGGAGAAAATAATCCTCCGGGTAGCACCTTTATTGTAGCTCCTTCATCCTACGCTGATTATTGCGATGTGATACGTGTTAATAACGGAAGCTATGCCATCGGGACCAGGAGAATCAAATTTGAAGATATAGATTTGAAAACTGCCACCCTAACGGCAGGATTTGCTCCCAATAACAGTGCAGTTCAATTCAATACCACACCTGTACCAACGGTTTTCCGAAATGTCACCTACCCCATCACCATACAGCATGGTGAATTAAATGCACAAAGTGCATCTGTATTTATTGATTATAATAACGATGCCTATTTTACAGCCAATGAGCGTGTAATTGATTTCCTTAATCTTCCGGAAGCCAGTTTGACCAATAGTTATATCACCATTCCATGTGATATAACTTCAGGTATCCACAGGATGAGAATAACTTCTGATTTTGGACCTTATACACCCCAGGCATGTGGTTCAACTAACTATGGTGAAGTGGAAGACTTCCTGCTCTATGTTGCACCTGAAAAAACACCGGTTGTTACAATAAGTAACCCGGATACAGGTTATGTTGCAGGTTTGGTTACTTTCAATGCCGATGTGGATGTAGATGGGGATATTCTTGTATTCTGGGATTATGACAACAACAGTGTCGTGGATGATACATCAGATATTGGAGAGTACTATTTCAATACTGCAGGAACAAAAACGGTAGCTGCATGGGCTGAATTAAGAGGATGTGTGGATACAGTGACATCCGCTACAGCTTATTCCAATATTGCAATTGTCGCAGCAACATCAGTCCCTGTGACTAATTTCATTGCTGACAACAATATTATTATCCCTGCTACTACAGTGAATTTCACTGATCTTAGTACCAATGGTCCTTTCAGCTGGAAATGGGAGATTACTCCTGACACCATAAATGGAAATCCAACTTATACTTTCCTTGGTTCAGATACTGATCGTGAACCCAGTGTAGTATTCCATGAGGTAGGTGATTATACGATCAAACTAACCACTGAAAATACAGTTGGTACCAGTTCTGAAACCAAAGTAGACTATATTTCTGTTCTGAAAGAGGAGATATTCTGTGTGGATGCATCAAGTCGTGATGAAACAGGATATATTTATGACAATGGAGGATCCGGAGCTAACTACACCAATCCGACAAGTGGGGACAGCTATACCTGTTCTTACCTGATCACCCCTGATTGTGCTACTTCAGTCACATTAGACTTCCTTGATTTTGATGTGGCCAGCAACACCATTTCAAGTTGCGGTACATTGCCTTCAGATGGAATCAGGATCTATGATGGATTGGATACATCAGGCACACCATTGCATCTGCAATTTTTGGATGGAAGTGGTGGCAAGATGTTCCCCGATGGTTTCACTAATGGTCCAGGAAATGCCAGCATTGGTCTTCCACCATCTGTGACAGCCACTTCAGGAAGTATGTATGTTGAGTTCTTTGTCAATTGTGGTGCAGTTGGAAGTGGATTTGAAGCCAAATGGACTTCACAGGTTTCAACTCCCCAAAAACCCATTGCATCCATAAGTGGACAAAGTACCATTTACACCAACCAGACGGCTTATTTTGAAAGTACCTCCACCGGTGCACTGGATTTCTTCTGGGATATGGATAATGATGGCTGGGCTGATTTATTTACTGAAGAAGTGAGCTGGCAGTATACCACTCCAGGAACGCATCCGGTCACCCTGATCGTTTATACCTGTGGAAAAATGGATACAGCTGTATTTAATTTAGTTGTTTCGAATCCATTAACAAAACCAGTGGTTGATTTTTATGCTGATTATACGAATGTTACTACAGTTGATCCTGTTACGCTTACTGAAGATGCTGACAATACCGTGTACGCATGGCAGTGGGAAATTACTCCTATGACCTACACCCTGCTTTCAGGTGATCTGAATGCTACAGAAGTAAGTGCAGTATTCAATGCAACAGGAAGTTATACTGTTAAATTAGTATGTACAAATCAACAAGGGGATGACTCCCTGGTCAAGACCAACTATATTTATGTATACAAGCCTTGTAAACCATTGGTAGGAAACCTGAATCCTGATGTGGGAATTTCACAATTCCTCATGCAGAACATTGCAGGTGACACCTTAATTATAAATACTTCTTCCATTGGAAAAGACGCCTATACAGACTATAGTACTGTAAAAGCTGCAACCATTGCAAAAGGTGGTACATATACCTTTACACTGGACAGGAATACCAATTTCAATAAAATTACCCGTTCAATCTACATTGATTTCAACCAGGATGGGGACTTTATTGATGCCGGTGAAGAAATTGGAATGCAATATAATTCTACTTCCTTAAGCTGGACCATAGATGTGAAAATTCCCGGATCAATTCCAACCGGCCTGGCAAAAATGAGAGTTGCAGCAAATGCGGGTCAGCTTTATAATAAAGGCTGCGGACCAAACTTTAGTGGTGAATTTGAAGATTATGGACTGGAAATCACCAATGACATAACCAAACCCGTTATTACGCTGATCGATTCCAGCTATATTGTTTCCAACAGTTGTGCAGCCTATGCTGAACCAGGCTATATGGCAACAGATGCTGAAGAAGGAGATATCACATCCCAGGTGGTAGTGACCGGTACTATTAACCCAACTGTTGCAGCTGTATACGAGATTAAATACAATGTGATGGATGCTGCAGGAAATGCTGCTGATGAAGTAATTCGCGAAGTAGAAGTTCTTGCTGATATTGTTCCACCCCAAGCTGTAAAGAATGGAAACAATCCGGATTCTTTTGCTGTGGGTGGTCTTTATACAGATCCTGGTTATACACCAACTGATAATTGCAGTGGAGTAAAAACTCACTCATTTACAAACAATGTCAATGGATTAATTGTAGGATGGCAGCAAGTCATGTTTATTGTAGAGGACAATGCCGGAAATATCGATACTTCTTATAGAGATGTATATGTATATGACGACATTGATCCGACCATCACTTTATTAGGAAATAATCCTGAAATGCTGGAGGCCGGAGATACATTTAATGATATGGGAGCCATGGTGAACGACAATTACTATAAGAATTTAACTTTTGAAGTAATTGGCACAGTAAACACAATGCAGCTTGGAACTTATTTCCTCTCCTATTGTGTAACTGACTCATCCGGTAATGGTCCTGTTTGTGTCGACCGTACTGTAATTGTTGAAGACAATACTGCACCAATGGTTACGATTATTGGAGATAATCCATTTATTCTTCCGGTTTATAATAACTTCAAAGATCCGGGTGTAACTATTACCGACAACTACTATGATTATGCTCTAGGAGAAATCATTCTGACCACCAACTCAACAGTTAATACTTATGAGTTAGGTACTTATACCGTTACTTACAAGGCCATTGATGGTTCAGGAAATGTTTCTGCCATCATGACCAGGACAGTTGAAGTAGTGGATCAGGAAGCTCCTATGCTGGAGTTGCTCGGGGGTTCAACCGTATCAGTTGAAAGATGGGCTGATTATGAAGATGCTGGCATCAGGACTTGGGATAACTACTACGATGAAGATGATCTGACAATCCATGCTAACGATAATGGAACGTATCCTGATAACACATATGAAGAAGGATTGTACACATACACTTATTCAGTTTGTGATCCATCAGGAAATTGTTCAGGAGATATTTTCAGGACCATTTATGTGGTTCCAAGTACTTCCTCTATCACTGAAGTAGACCTGTCTGATAACATCAGCTACTATCCTAATCCTGCAGACCGGATATTGACTGTCTCAGTCGACTTCCCTGCTTATAAGGATGTACAAGTGTCTGTTGTTAATGCACTAGGTGAAGAAGTCATTGATGTGTTTGAAGGATTTATTAAAGCGGATCAGAAAACCATTGATGTTTCCAAATTGAGCTCCGGTATGTATTACCTGAGAGTATTTGCTGACAACAAACAGTTTAATGAAAAGTTTGTAATAACACACTAAATTCTGATTAACAATTGATTAAAAGCCTCCATACTCATTGGAGGCTTTTTTTTTAAACTGCTTTGAAGAAAATTACTTAGAATGAAGTTAGAAAAGGAGAATTCTTCTACATTTGTACACTCAAAAATAACAGCATAAACTAGCAAAAAATGACAAATATTGGCAAGATTGTTCAGGTTATTGGTCCTGTGGTTGATGTAAGTTTTGCGGATGATCAAAACAGCCTTCCTGACATATACACTGCTTTGGAAATTGAAAGACCGGGTGGTCAAAAACTCGTACTTGAGGTGCAGAAACATCTTGGAGAAGATATGGTGAGAACGATTGCAATGGATTCTACAGAAGGCCTGGTGAGAGGGACAGATGTTTTGGATACCACTGAACCCATTAAAATGCCAATCGGGGAAAATATTCGGGGAAGACTATTTAACGTAGTAGGTGAGCCAATTGATGGTTTGGGCAAGGTAGATACTGATCAGTTCAGAGCCATCCACCAGGAACCACCGGAGTTTGAAGAACTTTCCACCGTTGAAGAACCCCTTTGGACTGGAATTAAGGTCATTGACCTACTGGAACCATATTCAAAAGGAGGAAAAATTGGCTTATTTGGTGGTGCTGGCGTTGGAAAAACCGTGCTGATCATGGAGTTGATTAACAACATTGCTAAAATGTACGAAGGAATATCTGTTTTTTCAGGTGTTGGTGAACGCACCAGGGAGGGGAACGACCTGTTAAGGGAATTCCTGGAATCTGGTGTAATGCGCTATGGGAAAGAATTTGTTAAAAGCATGGAAGAAGGTGGTTGGGACCTGGATAAAGTAGATCATGAAGAAGTCAAGAAAAGCCAGGCCACATTGGTATTCGGTCAGATGAATGAACCCCCCGGAGCTAGAGCACGCGTGGCTTTGTCTGGATTGAGTGTGGCAGAATATTTCCGGGATGGAACCGAAGAAACAGGCGGACGGGATATTTTGTTGTTTATTGATAATATTTTCCGTTTTACACAAGCAGGTTCTGAAGTTTCAGCTCTTTTAGGCAGGATGCCCTCAGCAGTTGGATACCAACCCACTTTGGCTACCGAAATGGGAAGAATGCAGGAAAGGATCACTTCCACAAAGCGAGGCTCCATCACAGCAGTTGAAGCTGTTTACGTACCTGCTGATGATTTAACAGACCCTGCTCCCGCTACTACATTTTCACATCTGGACGCCACTACGGTTTTAAGCCGTAAAATATCTGAGTTGGGAATTTATCCGGCTGTAGATCCATTGGATTCAACTTCCAGGATTTTGACAGCTGAAATTGTAGGTGATAAACATTATGAAACAGCTCAGCGCGTAAAAGAAATTCTGCAGCGATATAAGGATTTGCAGGATATCATTGCCATCCTGGGTATTGATGAGCTTTCTGATGATGATAAAATTGTGGTGCACAGGGCACGAAGGATTTCCAGGTTTTTATCTCAGCCTTTCTTTGTGGCAACTCAATTTACCGGCCTGGATGGAAAGTTTGTTTCCATTGAAGATACCATTAAAGGATTCAACATGATTTTGGATGGTGAAGTAGATAAATACCCGGAATCAGCGTTTAACCTGGTTGGAACCATCGAAGAGGCCATCGAGAAAGGGGAACATATGCTTTCAGAAAATGACTAAACATCCGAATTCATGTTGCTGGAGATCATATCGCCTGAGAAAGTAATTTATTCCGCTGAAATACAAAGCGTGAGACTTCCTGGAAGGGATGGCTATTTTGAGGTGCTGAAAGATCATGCTCCAACCATATCCTTGCTGAATGAAGGGGAAATAAAAGTAGTGGATCAATCGGGCTCAATACAGGTTTTCAAAACCAATAAGGGTTTTGTGGAGGTATTGAATAATACCATAACGGTTTTAGTTTGATTTTCTTTCAAACTTCCTGAACAAGGAATTGACTTTCATTTGTATTACTCCCCAGAAGGCTTCCTTGATAATGGATTTGTTCATTTTTGAAACACCTCTTGTCCTGTCTGTAAAGATGATGGGAACTTCCTTGATTTTAAAATCGTATTTCCAGGTCAGGAATTTCATCTCGATCTGGAAGGCATAGCCCTTGAATTTGATCTTGTCCAACTCCAGAGTTTGCAGCACTTCGGCTGTATAGCATACAAATCCAGCAGTGGTATCCTTGATGGGCATACCGGTTACAATACTCACATAGCGGGAAGCATAATATGAAAGCAGAACTCTTGCCAATGGCCAGTTCACCACATTTGCCCCTGAAATATAGCGAGATCCGACAGCCAGATCATATCCATCCTCATGACAGGCCTGATATAGCCTGACCAGGTCTTCCGGGTTGTGGGAGAAATCGGCATCCATCTCGAAAATAAAATCGTACTGATGATCAAGACACCATTTAAATCCTGCAATATAAGCGGTTCCAAGTCCTTGTTTACCTTCTCTTTCAAGTAAAAAAAGTGTATCCTTGAATTTATTTTGGATTAAATCTTTAACGATCTGCCCTGTCCCATCGGGGGAATTATCATCAACAACCAGTACATGAAAAGGAACATCCAGGCTAAATACCTTTTCTATGATATCGGAGATATTTTCCTTCTCATTGTATGTTGGAATTATTACTATTGACTTTACCAAAGAAGTGGTTTTTAGAGATCAATTGACTTATGAAGGTGCAAAAATAATACCTTTAGCACGTTTAACGTTTAATGACATATATTATTTTTTGGCCTAATTTCGTACAGGAGAATTAACAGTTTTTAATGAGAATACACAACAATAAAGCAGTATTTCTCGATCGGGATGGTGTAATCGTTTCAGAAAAAGGACATTATAATTACCTGCCAGAGCATGTCCGAATTAATGATGGCATAGTTGAAGCACTTGATTTGCTTCAAAAAAGAGGATATCTATTGATCGCCATCACCAACCAGGGAGGGATCGCAAAAGCACTTTATGGTCATCTTGAGGTAAAAAACTTTCATAAAACATTGAAGGAATTTTTCAATTCGTATAGCATCAAAATCCATGATTTCTTTTATTGTCCGCACCACGACAAGTTTGGGAAATGCCTTTGCCGAAAACCAGACTCCCTGATGCTGGAAAAAGCAATGGCTTTATATCATATCGATCCTTCACAGAGTTATTTCATTGGAGACAGCGAACGCGACAGTCTGGCAGCTGAAAAAGCAGGCATAAAGCCAATCCAAATCATTCCCAATGACAATCTTGGGAATTATTTGGATCAGATTGTTTAACCCCAGAACACTTTTTTTGTACGAAATCCTTAATAATTCAACATTCGAACTTTCATTTGATTCCGTTTATACCGTCCACTCTGAGTCTCCTTTACCAATAACAATTCTACTTCAACCTAAACCCATAAAAGGGACTCAGAGCTTTTGAAACCCATTGAAATGAAAATCTCTGAGTCCTTGAGGGAGTTATGCAATTGGCTCAGCAGATATTTTGCAAGAGACTCAGACCAAACAACACCACCCTATCCCGTCCACTCTGAGTCTCCTTTTCCAATAACAATTCTACTATAACCTAAACCCATTAAAGGGACTCAGAGCTTCCTGTCTACTCTGAGTCTCCTTTACCAATAACATTTCTACTTCAACCTAAACCCATTAAAGGGACTCAGAGCTTTTGAAACCCATTGAAATGCTAATCTCTGAGTCCTTGAGTGAGTTACGCAATTGGTTCAGTAGATATTTTGCAAGAGACTCAGACAGGACAACACCACCCTATTCTGTCCACTCTGAGTCTCCTTTACCTATAACAATTCTACTTCAACCTAAACCCATAAAAGGGACTCAGAGCTTTGAATTATCCGATAAACTCATTGAAATG
>JADHTG010000053.1 GCA_016776505.1 Bacteroidota bacterium | reverse complement strand
ATGGAGTTGAGTTGAGCCGATTAAGTACATCAGGCCATGGAGAAACTAAGCCACTGGTCTCAAATAAAACTTACGAAGGAAGAGCCCTTAACAGAAGAACCGAAGTGATTATCATAAAATAGGACTAAATTCAACCTATTTTCCTCGCGCGAGCTTCTGTTTTGAATCTCGCGCTTTTTTTTGATTGAATGCGTTCAGGTTTTTTGTTGCAGTTAATGAAATGTGAAAGGGATAACAGTATGCAAGGATTTTCATCTATTCAATACATCTTCCACACGAGCATAATCAAATTCAAATCCTTCATTCAATATTCGTTGAGATGAAACCCGGCTCCCATAAAGTAATATGGAGGACATTTCTCCTAATAAGAGTTTCATGATGAAAGCAGGTATTTTTGGCAGAAAAAGAGGCTTGTTTAAAGATTTAGCTATAGTTTTTGTAAAATCACGAAAATTAATGTATTCCGGTGCAACCGCATTGAACACATCATGATCAGATGGCTTCTCAATCACAAACTGGATCATACGGGCTAAATCGCTGATCTCTATCCAGGGGAAATATTGTTTGCCGTTTCCTATAACAGCTCCAAGTCCAAGCCTGGCAGGTTTTAACATTTTGGGCAGCGCTCCTCCCTCTTTTGATAAAACAACCCCAATTCTGAGTTTTACCGTTCTGATATCCATTTTCTTAAATTGATCAATCCTCTTTTCCAGGCTATTTACTGTACTGGCGAGAAAATCATTTCCTGCCTGCTCATCTTCTGTAAATATGCGATCCGTTGTAAGCGTACCATAGTAACCAATGGCTGATGCAGAAATAATGGTATGTGGTTTATGTGTAGCTTTTTCAGTCATACTGTATAACAACTCGCTTGTTTTAACCCGGCTGTCGATTATTTTTTTTCTTTGCTTTTTTGTCCATCTATTCCCTGAAATATTTTCTCCTGCCAGGTGAATAATTACATCTGCAAATTCAATAGCTTCCCGGTTCAAAATCCCATGAGTATAATCCCAATAAAAAGATTTAATTCCCCTGACCTCTTTTCTCCTCGAAAGAACAGCGATAGTATAGCCTTGTTCTGAAAGCAGTTTAATTATTGCAGAACCTAGCAATCCCGTTCCTCCTGTTATTAAAATACGCTTACCCATCTATTTTATCCTTTTTCCAAAACATATCTTGTGTGCAGATCATTCAAACTGGTATTCCGGTCTTTTTCATGAATATGAAGATGAAAATAAGTCAGCTTATTCAATGAGCTAAGCGCATCCTTCAATTCATTTTCATCCAGGTTACCTATTATTAACTCAGACACTTTATGCATATCATGAAATGCTTTCATAATTTCCTTCACACCTTTTTCAGTTAGTGAAACTCGTTTCGCCCTTTTATCATGTGCATCCGGATATTCATGAACCAGGCCATTCTTTATAAGTCTTTTTATCATTTCACTCCCGCTTGAGAATTCAAGCAAATGCTTACTTATAAGTTCATTTTTAAGCAAATTCTTTTCTGTGAGCAAGGTGGCCAGAAAACCAAATTCATCAATCGTTTTAATATTTGTAGCACTGAATGCCTTTTTTATATAGTGCTTCGCAAAACGGTATAAACCTGTCAGGAGAGTGGAGAATTCTACTTCCGGGTAAGATTTGTAATTTTCAAAATCAGTGCCATCCAAGTTTTGCTTAGCTGCAACTTGCTGATTTGTGAATAGCCTGTCCTTCAAGAAGATGGCAAACTCTTTTATGTCATCATTCCCTACCTCTTTTTTATAGGCTTCAACATAATCCAGAATTTGTTTAAGCATTTTAATTTGATCCGGCATCTATCTGAATTAATTTATTTAAATTTATTAGGCAAAGATATATGTAATTGTAGTAAGTTTGCAAATTAATTACAAAAACGTACAAAATGAATCGATTTTATTCATTATTATTTGTATTTACAATATTGTTGTCTGTCAGCAATTGTGATACTCCGAAGCAAGCTGCATCTATTTCAGTTTACCAGGATTCCATACATATCCATTCTCCTTATAAGATGAGTATCAACCTGATAAAAGGGAGGTCTTTTAATCACCCCACTTACGTAATTTGGGAAGAGAACATGCAGGGAGATTATATCAAGACCATTTTTATAACAAAATCTTACGCAAGCGGTGTATTTGGACATCAAATGATTAAAGATTCCATTTGGCTGAATCAGGCAGGAAGTTCTTTCCAACCAGCTGCCCTGCCTTACTGGTCCTTTAAAAAAGGATTGATCGATAATCAATATGTGGTACCTACACCGGAGCATCCTTTTATTGATGCCTTCACATGTGCCACACCTCAGCAGGATTTTCGCTTTGAAAGCGGTACATTATTTAAAGAAAAGCAACATCGCATTTTACTGGAGGTCAACCAGGCCTGGGACTGGAATAAATACTGGACAAATAATAAATACCCAGGTAGTTACGCTTACAAGCATTCGGCTCAACCTTCCCTGGTCTATGCTGTGGTTGTTAATACACTGGATAATACATTTTCACTGAATCCTATAGGGCACGGTGATCCCAGGGGTGAAAGTGGCAAGCTCTTTACAGATTTGACTACCCTGACTACAGCAATTGAAATTTTCAAATCCATTGAAATTCACATTACGAAATAAGCATTTATTATTGAGAACGAAAATGAAACATTATATATTTACATTACTATCCATTTTGGTCATACTCTCATCTTGGGCCCAGAATGCCTCTGTAACGGGCAGAATTACAGATGCCAGCAACAATGATCCCATTGGTTTTTCAAATATTATTGTGGTCGGAACAGCCATTGGAACCACTAGTGATCTGGATGGAAAATTCACCATAACGGGCTTAGAGCCGGGCTATGTGCAGTTACAAGCCTCTTTTATTGGCTACAAGAGTAAATTAAGTGAGGATATATTTTTAAGCAACAACAATACTCCATTTATTGAAATAATACTGGAACCAACAGCCCAGGAACTCGCTGAAGTAGTTATCAAAGCAGATCCTTTCGAAAAGAAGCTCGAGGCTCCCATTTCCATGCAACGCATAGGCACCAAAGAGATTGAAAGTAACCCGGGAAGCAACAGGGATATTTCAAGGGTAATACAATCTTTCCCAGGAGTTGGATCGACACCTGCTTTCAGGAATGATGTGATTATCAGGGGGGGAGGACCAAGTGAAAATAGATTTTTCCTGGATGATGTGGAGATCCCCGTTTTAAATCATTTTTCAACCCAGGGTGCTTCAGGAGGACCTGTAGGAATTATTAATGCTGATTTTATTCAATCTGTTGACTTTTACTCGGGTACTTTCCCAAGCAATAAATACAACGCACTCAGTGGAGTATTGGATTTTAAGTTAAAAGAAGGAAGCAGGGAAAAAACAAATATACAGGCTGCAGTGGGTGCAAGCGAAGCTGCATTCACCCTGGATGGGCCAATGGGTGATAAAACAAGCTACATCTTTTCCCTTCGCAGGTCCTATCTCCAATTTTTGTTTTCAGCTATTGGATTGCCGTTTTTACCTACTTTTAACGACTACCAACTTAAGGTGAAAACCAACTTTGATGTAAAAAACCAATTGACCATCATTAGTCTGGGATCACTGGACAATTTAGTTTTAAATGAAGGGATCAAAGATCCGGACGCTTCACAGGAATATATTCTTAGCCAGATTCCAGTCAATAACCAATGGAGTTATACAATTGGTTCAGTTTACAAACATTTCTTTGATAAAGGATTTCATTCATTCGTATTGAGCCGGAACATGCTGAATAATGAATTTTATAAATATCCGGATAATGATGAAAGCCAGGACAGAAGTTTTGATTACCTGTCCAGGGAAATCGAAAATAAGTTGAGGTATGAACTAACATTCAGAAACAATGGTATCAAATACAGCTTTGGCGTGAGTTCTGAATTTGCAAAATATTCAAATGCAACTTCCCAAAAACTTTATTTAAACGATAGTCTTTTTTCTATCGACTATAATTCATCTTTTAATCTTTACAAATACGGGCTGTTTGGCCAGGCTTCCAAAAGCTTTTTAGATAACCGCCTGCAGTTTACTTTTGGTCTAAGGATGGATGGGAATAATTACAATGAGCAGATGGCAGATCCATTGAAGCAAACATCACCCAGATTCTCTGTTTCTTATGCTGTAACCGCCAACACCAGGCTGAATACAGGAATTGGAAGATATTTTCAGCTTCCTGCGTACACCACCCTGGGATATAGAGACAATTATAATGTTTTGGTAAATTCTGAATCAGCAAAATACATTGGAGCCAATCATTTTAATCTTGGGGTGGAGCATCGTTTTTCACGCTCTATTATATTGTCCCTGGAAGGATTTTACAAGGACTATTTCCAATACCCGATCGATATCAATACAGGGAGCAGTTTGGCCAACCAGGGAGCAGAATACAGCAGTGTGGCAGGGGCTGCACCAGTTATATTTAGCGGTACTGGTCAGGCAACGGGATTTGAATTGCTGAACCGGATCAATTTGAATAGTTTTACATGGCTGGCTTCATACACTTTTGTAAGAAGTCTGTTTACTGATTTCAATGACAAGCTGGTCCCATCCTCCTGGGATAGCAAGCACCTCCTTTCAATTACTGCTACAAAAGAGCTCAAAAGCAATTGGAGAATTGGAATGAAATGGAGATTTGTTGGAGGATTGCCATACACACCCTTCGATCTAGAAACATCTTCATATGTAGCTGTTTTCAATGCCATTGGTCAGCCTTATCCTGATTTTAACAGACTGAATGAGGCCCGTTTTAATTCCTTCCATCAGCTGGATTTAAGAATTGATAAAAACTTTTTCTTCAATAAATGGGCTTTGATGTTGTACCTGGATATTCAAAATGCATATAATTTTAAAAACCAGGGGCAGGATTTTATTATCAGGGAAAAGAATCCGGATGGAACATATAAAACAACAGATAGCGGAACAAAGTATGTGCTGAATTCAGTTCCTAATGAATCCGGTACACTATTGCCTACGGTTGGATTGATGATAAAATTCTAATGGGAATTGAATTGTTATAATCATTCGTGAATACACAAATAACTGGAATTGAAATTTATATAATGAAAATAAGAAACATGAAAACGGCAGCCACTTTATTTGCCATCATGCTATTTATGGGCTGCGCAAATCAAAAAGAAATGATAAATACTGAAACGGTAAAGACCCTGGAACTTAATAAATATTTGGGTACATGGTATGAAATAGCCAGGTTTCCCCACTCCTTTGAAAAAGGCCTGGTTGGAGTTACCGCCACCTATTCACAGAGGAAAAACGGTAAAATAAAAGTCATTAACCAGGGTTATAAAAATTCTTTCAGTGGAAAACATCAAAAAGCGGTTGGAAAAGCTAAAATACCCAATCCTGCCTTCCCGGGAAATTTTAAAGTCTCCTTTTTCTGGATCTTCTACTCAGATTATCTGGTTATGGAATTAGATACTGCAGACTACGCCTGGGCCTTAATTGGAAGCAATTCTCCTAATTATTTGTGGATATTGAGCCGAACTCCCCAGCTGGATGAGGAAGTATACAGGGAATTATTAAACAAGGCAGAGAAAAGGGGATATAATTTGGATAAATTAATAAAAGTTGAACAAAAAGCGGAAAAATAGGTCTTTTTGCTATTTTTAAAATCATCTCATATTCAATGCTTTATTTACATATTTAAAAATTATCTTTCTAAAATAATAGCAGTAGCAATGAATTAACAGTATATTTGCAACAAATTAATAAATTAATAAATTACAATGAGTAAAGGAACAGTAAAATTCTTCAATGAATCCAAAGGTTTTGGATTTATCCGTGAAGATGAATCAGAAAAAGAGTACTTCGTACATGTATCAGGTTTAATTGATTCAATAAATGAAGGAGACGCAGTTGAATTTGAATTAACTGAAGGCAAAAAAGGATTAAACGCAATAAACGTTAAAGTTATTTAATATTTATTCAAGACTTTTTAAAGACCAAAGCCCGTCAGAAATGATGGGCTTTTTTTTGCTATTTTTGAATTCAAGTTATACGATATGAAAGAAGATAATTTCTATCCAGAATTAATTAAGAATCTCCCTGAAGCCGATATCCCTTTTAAAGGAATTAGAGGTTGGATATCACAGGCAGAAGATCACCAGGTCGTTTATATGGATATTCAACCGATTGGAGAAGTCAGGGCCCACAATCATGGCGAACAATGGGGTTATGTGTTTGAGGGTGATATGGACTTGACCATAGGTGATGTTACAAAAACATACAAAAAGGGAGATTCTTATTTTATTCCGGAAGGAGTGATGCATTCTGCAATATTTAAGAAGAGAACACTGGTGATGGATTTCTTTGGGGAAAAGGAAAGGTACCAGGTAAAGAAATAAACAAGGTATACAATCTGCAACCCTGCTGTCAAAAGACCATTAAGTTATTATTTCAGTATCTCTTTCTTTTGGAAGGAATTGTTGTCCCTTAAAATCTGAACTAAATAAATACCTTTTGCTTCATTTGACATTCATTTTACCATCCTTGTTAAGGTCCAGCAAAAACGAATCAATAGCAGTTATTGTCTTATCCGGATTAATAGCAATATAATGAGTTTGAGCTTGCGAGTGTGATGCAGCTCAAACACCAACTGCAATTGCAGAAAAATGTCCAGTTTGTTGTCGATTGATTTAGAGTTGTTTTATATATTTTTTCTATTTTAAGCTGGTTAAAGAGTGTTTCAATTATTGTAAATATCATACAATTACTAGAATCTTGATATTTAGACAACTTACTATTTATGACCTCAAAACATACTAAATGTCCTATTATTGTGTACGTATTAAATGAGCAAATTTCATTATGAACAGCAAAGTGAATAAAGTAAAAAAGGAATATCCTGAGTATAAAATTCCAGTTGAAGGCTCTTTGGGATTACTTGCCTTGGGTGCGGTCGGACTGGTTGCCTGGAGGAAAGTCAGAAGAGAAAACAGGAGAACGGAAATAAAGCCTAAAGGAAAAAAGGAATAGAATGGCTAAGAAAAAAGTCTTATTAATAGGATGGGATGCTGCAGACTGGAAGGTCATTAATCCATTGATGGATGCAGGTAAAATGCCTGCATTGGAGAAATTAGTAAACGGGGGAATCATTGGCAATATGGCCACACTTGATCCTCCACTTTCTCCCATGTTGTGGACATCTGTCGCAACGGGCATGCGAGCCGACAAGCATGGCATTTTAGGCTTTGCTGAACCTGTTCCCAATGTAGGAGGTGTCCGGCCCATTAATGTTACTTCCCGCAAGGTACACGCCATTTGGAATATTCTAAACAGCAAAGGCTTTAAGTGCAATGTGGTGAGTTGGTGGCCCAGTCACCCGGCAGAACCCATTGATGGCGTGGTTGTTTCTAATTTCTTTAAAACGGCTGGCAAACCCTATGGCAATCGCTGGCCTATGCTTCAAGGAACCATCCATCCTGAAGAGATGGCAAACAAATTGAAGAAATACCGGGTTCATCCTGGCGAACTGACGGCTGCTCACATACTTCCTTTTGTTCCGGATGCCGGAAAAATTGACCAGGAAAAGGATAAACGACTTGCTTCTGTGGCTAAAATTACGGCAGATGCTGCCAGTGTTCAGGCAGTATCAACCTGGTTAATGGAAAATACTGAATGGGATTTTATGGC
Organism: Bacteroidota bacterium; assembly: GCA_016776505.1. GTDB lineage: Bacteria > Bacteroidota > Bacteroidia > CAILMK01 > JAAYUY01 > JABINZ01. The sequence goes on along the minus strand of JADHTG010000053.1, from coordinate 15,312 downwards.
AGTCTATTTTGATTCAATTGATCATTACGGACATGGATTCATGAAATTCAGGGCTCCTCAAATGGAGGGAGTTCCTGACGATTTATTTAATACCTATAAAGAAGTAGTGGATGGAGGTTATATCTTTCATGACATGATGCTGGAAAGGATGTTGCATTTGGCAGGGGAGGATACCACTGTCATATTGATATCTGATCATGGTTTTCATTCCGATCATCTGCGACCTTTGTCATTGCCTAAATTACCTGCAGCACCTGCTTTGGAACACAGGCCTTATGGGGTGATCTGCATGGCCGGACCGGGCATAAGAAAAGACGAAAGGATATATGGTGCTTCCTTACTGGATGTTGCACCCACAATTTTATCGATCTATGATCTGCCACTGGGAAAAGACATGGATGGAAAAGTGTTGCTGAATGCTTTTGAAGAGCCTAAATTACCTGAATACATCGAAAGTTGGGAAAAAGAAAAGGGGAAATTCGGGAATCATCCCGACCATATCAGGGAAGATACTCACGGTTCTGCCGAAGCATTAAAACAACTGGTGGAATTGGGATATATTGAAGATCCGGGTCCTGATAAAAACAAGGCTATGGAAAATGTAACCAATGAAGCCAATTATAACTTATCAAAAGTCCACGCAAGTGCAGGTAGATATGACAAAGCCATCCAATTGATAGAAGCTCTTTATGAGAAAAATTCCAATGATATCCGGTATAACCTGGATCTGGCCAATTTGTATTTGCAAACAAAAAAAATCAGGGAAGCAGAAAAGATCGTGGCAAATATCAAGCTCATTAAAGACCAGCCTCTACCCAGTCTTGACTTAATGGAAGGTTTGATCAATACCTATAAAAACAAACCACACAAGGCATTAAAGCTGTTTAAAGAGGCAGAAAAAGCCAACCCCCGCCTGCCCGGGTTACACCTGGAATTAGGTAAAATCTATTTGCAGACACGCAGGTATAAGGATGCAAAAAGAGCTTTTGAAAAAGCTTTGGAAATTGATGATGGAAATGCAGCTGCCTACCACGGACTCAGCATTAGCCTGTTGAGGCAGGGAAGCTATGAAGAAGCGGCTCATCAATCCCTGAATGCCATTGGGTTGATGTATCATTTTCCACCAGCCCATTATCACCTGGGGGAAGCCTTGTTTATGATCGGAAGGTATTTGGAATCTTCACAGGCTTTTGAAGTCTCATTGAGCATGATGCCACGATTAAATAAAGCCAGGCGCTGGTTAGTAAAAATTTACAAAGACCATTTGAAAGATCAGGAAAAAGCTCATTTTCATCTTAACATTTTAGAAGAACAAATGAAAGGATCTATAGTAATCGTATCCGGGTTACCACGTTCAGGTACATCCATGATGATGCAAATTCTGGAATCAGGAGGACTGCATATTGTAAGTGATCAGCAACGCAAGGCAGATGATCATAATCCCAAAGGCTATTTCGAGTATGAAAAAGTAAAAAAACTAAGTCATGAAAATTCCTGGTTGCCTGATGCAGATGGAAAAGTGATAAAGGTCATCGCACATTTATTGAAGTTTCTGCCCAACAACATCGATTATAAGGTCATTTTTATGCAACGGGATATCTATGAAGTGATCAGCTCGCAACAAAAAATGCTTGGAAAGACAGGTGATGCTTTTCCCATTGCAATTGCTACTTCATTCGAAAATGAATTAAAGAAAGTGGATGTCTGGCAAAAAAAAGAACCAAATGTGGAGTTATTGTATGTGAACTATACTGATGTGATTGAAAATCCGGCACAGGAGATTGAGAAGGTAAACGAATTTCTTAATTTTCAGTTGGATGTAATGAATGCCCTCAGGCAAGTTGATCCAGACTTGTACAGGATAAGGAAAGAAGACAGTAAGTAGAAAAAAGTGTAATAATCTGGAACTTAAAGATCCAAAAAAAAATTATATGAAAATATTGATAATAGGTGGTCACGGTACTATAGGATCTAAGGTGAGTTCGCACTTGTCAGGAAAACACGAGATCCTGGTTGCTGGCAGAACAAAAGGAGATGTCAGGGTGGATATTTCAGAAAGTAATTCGATCCGGTCCATGTTTCAAAAAATAGACCAAATGGATGCCGTTATATGTATTGCAGGAACATCAAAATGGGATAATTTTCAAGATTTGACAGAAGAAGATTATTATATCGGGTTGAAAAGTAAATTAATGGGACAGGTGAACCTGGTTCGAATCGGACAAAAATATCTGAATCCAAATGCTTCGATCACTTTAACTACAGGAATACTGGCAGACTACCCGGTTGTAAAAACAACAAGTGCAGCGATGGTTAACGGGGCAATTCACAGTTTCGTCAAGGCAGTAGCTTTAGAAATTGAAAATGAAATTCGGGTGAATGTTGTTTCAGTGGGCCTGGTAGAAGATTCTTATGAAAAATTAAAAGATTATTTCCCAGGCTATAATACCATACCTATGACAAAAGTTGTTAACGCTTATGTTCAAAGTGTTCAGGGAAAAATGAATGGAGAAATAATCAGGGTATATGAATAAAAACCCTTTTAGTACAATAGGTATGCAAAATGTGTTCTTCGCATTGCCATGTAGTTTATTAAAACAAATTTATTATGAGAGTATTACTGTCTTCAATTGTGTTACTTTTCCTTTTGTACAGTTGCAGCGGAGATAAAAAGGATAAAACACCTTTAATAGAATCTGTCGAAAAGGAATTTATTAGCCAGGGGTATTTACATGAGAAAACTTTTGGTAATTTAAATTATACAGATGAGAAGCAATGGGATAGCGTGAGTAATATTTCTCATAAACAAATAATTTACAAGAAAGGAAAAGTTCATAGTGATTATCGAACATTCGGTTGGCATCTTTATTCCAATGGTTCTTCTTATAAAAACTATAATTTTTCTATGTTATGGGGTCTTTCCTATTTTTCGTACACAATTCAACCAAAAACAGGAAATTACAAGAGTATACATCAATGGAAAACCACTTCTTTGATTGATAGCTGTCAAGTTAATGACTGTAAAGTATTTTTAACAGTTTCTAATTTTGGTAGTAAAAATAATTCGATTTTCCTTCAAAATACAAAGGCTCAAAATACGCTAATAGACAGCCTGTCAAGTTTACTAGCCTATAGAAATGCTGATGGTGTCAATATTGATTTTGAAGGAGTATCTAAGAAGAATAAAGAGAGTTTCTCAACATTTATTATTCAGATATCAAAAAAGCTAAAGCAAGATAATCCAAATTATATGATCTCCTTATGTCTTTATGCTATTGACTGGAACAATATTTTTAATATTGATACCATTAATCCTTATGTCGATTTTTACACTTTGATGGGCTATGATTATTATGGCAGTTTTAGCTCAAGCACAGGACCTGTAACACCCTTGAAAAACAGCGAGATATTTGGCAATGGACTTGAGAATTCAATGAGTTACTATTTAAATAAGGGTATTCATCCTAAAAAGTTAATAGTTGGATTACCATATTACGGAGCTGAATGGTACACCAAAAGCCAGGAAATCGGTGCAAATGTAAAAGAATTCAAATCTCATCCTCCATACAGATCCATAAGAGAAAAATATATCGATTCTTTAAAAATTCCGATACAATTTGATAAACAAACTAATTCAAGTTTTTTGATTATTGAAGACAGTGTTAATAATTACAGGCAGTTGTTTTTTGAAGACAAAAAATCTCTATCAGTTAAATATGATTGGATTATCAAGAATAAAATAGGAGGAGTTGGAATTTGGGCTCTAGGCTACGACAATGGATATGCCGATTTATGGGATCTTTTAAATGAAAAATTTTCACAAGAAAAAATTGAAACTTTTTATAACAACCTTGATGAAAAATAGTGGTTTTTGTGCTTAAAAAAAATGTGAATATTGAAAAGCAGGACAGTTAAAAACCGATAAGTTCGTACATGAACACCATCTACATTTCAAGAACAAGATACGAAGCCAGGTGAATGATTTTAATTAAATGGTTACCAAAGCCGCTTTGCATATACTAATACTTTTATAAAACACGATTATGATTAAGCTAAAAAACAAAAAACAATCATTGGAATTACAAATTGCAGCTTATTCAGTTATTGCTGCCGGAATTATGGCACATCCTCAAAATGCAAAAGCACAGATTCTTTATACTGATGTGCATGAAGATGTGGTGAAAGGGGATACAGCTAATTTTATTTTCAATATAAATGAAGATGCCTATCACGATTTGATGATATTTTCTGGATTGCATACCAATGGAAAATTCATTAACATACAACTGGCCGACAGTGTGGAGGTATTGGGCAATACTTCAGGTAATTATCTGTATCCTTTTGCACTAGACTCCGGTGTTTTAATTGATGAAAATGATTCCAACTGGCATGACAGGGATTATGGGACAATGAATTGGCAAAGCGCATTCAATTATGGCAATTGGATAGGGGTTGAGGATAAGTACCTGGGTGTTAAGCTCATACTCAGCGGTCAGTCTTATTATGGATGGATCAGGCTGGATGTATCTACAGCTGCTGATCAGTTTGTTGTGAAGGATTTTGCTTTTGAGTTCAGTGCGGGCAAAGGTATTACTACAGCTGACGCAGAAAAAACCTACGGAATAACTGAATTAATGGGTTATGACAAGGCAGATGACAACAAACCTTCTGATATGCAAATCAGTTTTAAAAAAGCGGCAGATGAGACAAAAATCAAAGAATACAGGCTGATCCTTGTGAATGCCCTTGACCCACAGCAATTGTCACCTACCATGGCGATGAATCTGCCAGCAACAAATTTTGTCAAAATAGATAAAACAGGAAATGATATTTCGCTTGACCTTCCAGAAAGCACCAGAGATCATAAGGGGGATTCGATAAAAATTGGTGTTTATTACCAACCTTATGTACTTTCTGTTCCGGATAGCATTCATGTTACAGAACCTATTCTTTCTACGAATTTACGTTATGTCATATTGCATATCCCGGCAGCAGAAGCCGGAAAACCAACAGTGGAAGATATAAGTGATCACCACAACGGAAGCGATATCCAGGTGCAGTTTGCAAAAGGAGCAGATGAAAACAAAGTGGATCACTATCGAATTTATGTGGTTAAGAAAGCAAAAGCAGATAGTTTTAACCTTGAAGTAGCACAATACTGCGGACCGGAAAAATTTACTAAAGTAGACAAAACAGGAAATGACCTGGTAAAAATATTAGATGCTTCCATCCAGGATACGGATGGCGATTTAATAAAAGAAAACACAGAATACCAGGTTTTCGTTATCAGCCTGGCTGAAGGTATTAATGCTACTCTGCATGTTATATCAAAACCCTCAGATATCTTTACGTTAACATCCAAGGTAAGCATTCCGGAAAATCTAAGTAATGGATTCAATCCATACAACCTAAACAATACATTGATTTTAGCCGGTGATTTTAGTATCCCGGAAGGAAGTCAGTTGCAGGTTTTTAGTATGGATGGCAGGCTTCAGCTTTCTCAATATCTAAACAAATACAAAAGCTCTTTGGATCACCAGCTTTCGTCCGGAGTTTACATGTTACTGCTCATTACACCGGATCATTACTATTATAAGAAAGTTTTAATAGCTGATTGATTCAGAACGGGATGAAATAATACGCTATATATCTGTGGAAAAGACTTCTGTAATAATTTGGTGATAAGGAAAGTGCATTCGTAAATTTACATTTCATTAATCTTAAGGCTATGAATTGCAAAGAAGTTAAACAAAAATCTTTTGAATCAAAGCTTAAAACCTATACATCAGTTGCTGCTGGTGTGGTTGCAAGTGCAGGAATAGCAAATGCTCAAATTGTGTATACCGACATTGATCCGGATATTATGATAAGCGACAGTTCCTATTTGATTGATCTGAATAATGATGCAAATGCGGATTTTAGGCTGATCCATTTATACTATTACTATTCGAATTCGATTCTGAATGCGATTGGTCTGGAAGGCCTGAATATAAACGAGGCGCTTGGAGATACTATTTTAAGCACAAGTTATTCCTATGTATCCTTTTATCCGGCTATGTTGAATGCAAATGATGACATCAGTGAAAACAAACAGGTATGGTACTATAGCTCCTATGCCCTGATGTATTATAATGGGGTTTATGGAAGTTATACATTTAAGGGAGGAAACTGGAAAAGTACAACTGATAAGTTTTTGGGTTTGAGATTTAAAATGGATGGCAAATGGCATTATGGATGGGCCAGGATCGATATTACGGCAAAAGGAGAAGCTTTTATTATCAAAGATTACGCATATGAATCATATCCTGAGAAGCATATTTTAGCTGGTGCACAAGTATCATCGGTTGCGGATGATGCTGCCAGATCAGTTCGGGTGTTCAATGGGCCGAAAAACCTCATTATTAATACAAATGGTGTCGAAGTAGCAGACAATAAGGGAATTATTCATAATACATTAGGACAAAAGATTCAATCTCTGCAATTGAAGGCGGGGAAAAATGTCATTCCTTTGGATGGATTTGTTCCCGGAGTTTATTTGGTAAACATGACTGTAAATGGTCAACCCATATCCAGGAAATTCATGGTGAGATAAACTATTGTGTGGAAAAATTCCAGTTTGTAATGGTAAAACCTCGTTCACTTCAAGCAGGAAAGCTTGTCTTACATTTTAAAATAGCTTCTCAATATTCTCAGCAGGACGACCTAGCACAGCTTTCCCTTCTTTGATAATGATAGGTCTTTCAATCAATTTAGGATATTTAATCATGGCTTGAATGACAGCTTCATCACTCATTTCTGAGCCTTTGAATTTAAGTTTCCAGATTTCTTCATTTTTTCTCACTAAATCTATGGGCTTCATTTGTAAGTGAGATAGAATGCTTCTCATTTCATCAAAAGAGGGGGGATGGTTCAAATAATCCACTATCTCGAAATCGGTTGTTTTACTTTTTAAAAATTCAAGCCCGGCTCTACTTTTTCTACAGCGGGCATTGTGAAATATTCTGATCATCTTTTTACTTTAATTTTTCTTGAAAATATTTGATATAAAATTGATTAATCCATTGGTTATTAGGGCAATACACTTAAAGCACAATTTGTCAATTTAACAATTTAATAATATAACCTACTTCCGCTAAAGCTATAGCAGGTAAAGCAATTTAACCCTTCCATCAAACAACAAAAGCTTAACAATAATAACAACCTTAATCTTCTCGCACCCTCTCCTTATATATTACATTCCGTTCCTTTAATCCATCCAGCAAAAACTGGACACATTCAGGATAATTGCCAATGTATTCCGGTGGACTGATCCCTTTCTTATTGTAAAGCTTGCTGGCCAGCATTCGAATGGCCATGGTGGCTGTATAACCAGTAGTACGAGCCATGGAATGAACCTTTGTGGAAGCATCATAGGTGTCAAGTAAATCGTAAGTATAGGTTATGGCTTTTCCATTAATTTCACCTGAAACAATGACTTTCATAACGGTCAGATCTTCTTCCCCTGCTTTTAGTTCCCACATTGGAAACATCAGCTTTGCTGTTAGATCAATTGGTTTGACAGATTTTCCATTTACATCAATTTCTTCATGACTGAACAATCCCATATCCCGCAGCAATTTCATTTTTTCTACATGACCCGGGTAGCGAAGTGTTTTTTCTATCATTTCAGGGCAGTCCACTGTTTGAAGAAGAGAACGCAATCCATCACTATTGAATGCTTCAAGTGTGCCAACTCCTTCAAAATCAAGAAGTTCAAGTTCTGATAATGCAGGTTTTATGACAATTTCATTATGCTCTTTGATTCGGGAAGGCCTGGTGTATTCTTCAATTACATCAATTGGAGAGAAGACTGCTTTGTATTCGAAGGGGTAGGTTCTTAGCTTTGGTAAACCACCCACATAAATGGCAATTTTCTGGCATTTGCTCATTTTTTTAGCCGCAAAGGCTGCCAGTATATAACTCATTCCGGGAGCTACACCAAAATCCATTATGGCAGTTAGATTGTTATCCAAAGCCAGTTGATTCAACCTGAACGGATCTTCAGGAAAAAATGAGATATCGACCACATCTTTTCCCGATTCAATTATGGACTTGAGGGTTTGAAATCCCATAAATCCGGGAACGGCACTTAAAACCATATCATGATCCTGAACCAGGTCTTTTAGGAGTTTCGGATCCGATAAGTCGGTTTCGATTTTTTGTATAGGATAATCTTCCGTAATTCGCGCAAACTGCTTCTGGTTTATGTCTGCAATACTCACGTCAAATTGATGATCCCTCGCCAAATCCATGGCCATTGGTGCACCCACCAATCCGCAACCTAATACTATTATTCTCATTTCATATTCATTAAGATATCAAAACTAAGAATTTGTTATATAATTACCTGATCGAAGATGATGTTGAAATCTATTTTTAAGATTAATAAGCGATTATTTCAAATGTGCTGTAAGGATTTTAAAATTCGATCGTCTAATTTACTGCTCCTTTAACCAGAATAAATTGGTGATTGAGAGTTGTAATTTTTTTTTGTTAGCCGGTTCCTTAAGGTACCGGCTTTTTTTTGAAATCAATTCATAAAACCATTAGGGATATCGTTCCCAAAAGACCACCTCTTCGAAGGGTTTTCTTTGCCTGTTATGACGATCCACATCTGCACTATCTCCAGGGTATCCAATTGGTAAAAGTGCCACGGGAACGAGATGATCTGGTAATTCCAGTAATTCGTGGCACAATACCGGATCAAAAGCGCAGATCCAGCAACTTGCCAAACCTAAATCGGTTGCCGCTAATGTCATATGATCAACTGCAATAGATACATCTACATCAGCATGATTTTTGGAGTCGCTGTTTCTTACCCAGGCCTGTTTATTTTCTGCACAAGCCACTACGATAACAGGAGCATTGGTAAACCAGTCTCTTTTATAGGTGCTGTGCATCATCCTGCGGATTTCAGGATCTCGAATAACCAGGAATATCCAGGGTTGACGGTTAGCTGCCGAAGGTGCAATTCGAGCTGCTTCAAGTATTTGCACCAATTTACTTTCTTCTACTTCTTTCTTCAGGTAATGCCTGCAGGAGTATCTTTTTTTTGCCAGATCAATGAAAGTCATTTAAGGTATATTTATCATTTTAACCAATAAATTTCCATTTATTTATTCATTCAGAATTTATTCAATGATGAATTCAAGTGGTTACGAAAATATAAATTTTTCAGAGATTCAAATCGCAGCAGGAAAAACTTGTTCATTCAGATCTTTTAAATCCTTATTTATTCCCAGAATTATATTATTTTCAATGCTGTAAAAGGTCGTGGATTATACTCCAATGTAAGGCAGTTTTATTTCTCTAATTTTGAATCATGGATCATTAAGCAAGGAACATCAGGCAAAGCTGTTCACTGCTTTAGCTTCTGCTTTTTGTACTTGTCGACTATAAAATTTAATTAGGCTATGAAAAAAATAGTGACGATAGTATTTATATTAGTTCTCACCAGCCCTTTTGTGATTAAGCCAGGATCAGCAAAGAAAGAGAAAAAGATCATTAATGCATTTCAACAACTATCATTTGACAGCTTAACGAAGAATGATAATAATCATGTAGTAAACGCTATCGAACTCTTTGCAAATGAAACCGAAATGCAAAATGCAAGCATAGGATTCATGCTGATTGACCCGGCGAATCATATATTATTGTGTGATTACAATTCAAATAAAGCACTCATTCCGGCATCTGGAATGAAATTGTTTACAACTGCATCCGCGTTGCAGATCTTGAATGCGGACAGCTCTTTTACCACCTGGATCGAACACGATGGCACTTTTGATGCGGAATACCAGATCCTGGAAGGAAATATTTACATCAGGGGAGGGGGAGATCCCTGCCTTGGATCAAAAGCCTATAAAAGCAGGTATTATCAACCTGATTTCATGGAGTCCTGGGCCAAAGCAATCAAGAGCATGGGTGTAGACATCGTTGAAGGAGATATCATTGGAGATGAAATGGTTTTTGATACGGATCTGGTACCACCGGGTTGGAACTGGATAGATATTCCGGCATATTATGGTAGTGCAGCATCGGGATTATCCATATTCGATAATACATATAAGCTTGAGGTTCAGCCGGCTGTCAGGGGTATCTACCTGGTTCCAAAAGCAGATATAGCCCCTTACATCCCTGACTTTTATGTGGAAAATCATATTGATTACAGCCGAAATGGAGATTTTAATCTTGATTTAATAGGAACATATTATTCGAATTATCGCATTATTAAAGGAAGCGTTCCACAAACTGAAAAAGAAATTTTTATTAAGGGATCCATTCCCGATCCTTCTTATTTAAGCGCCATATACCTCAAAAATGAACTTGAAAAACTGGGCGTTAAAATAAATGGGACAGCCACAACAATGAGAAAAATACAATCAGAAAATAATAAACTGGACGAAGAAAGAACTAGAATTACGTCTATATCATCACCAGATGTGGGAGCCATTGTTAGACGGACCAATTTGCTGAGCATTAATTTATATGCTGAACATTTAATCAATCATATTGGCTATACCCAAAAAGGAAAAGGAAGTACTGCAGCGGGTACGGAGGCCATGCTGGAATACTGGAAAAAGCAGGGTATGGATATCAGGGGCATGTATGCAGGAGATGGATGCGGTTTATCCCGCAGCAATACGCTTACAGCCCGACAATTGGTTCATTTACTCTATTTGATGAGAAAATCAGCTGTGAATGGAGAATTATTTTATAACTCACTGCCTGTATCCGGAGTTTCAGGCACGCTTAAAAGGTTTGGCACATCAAGCATTTCAAAAGGAAAAATTCATGCGAAAAGCGGCTCCATGAACCGTGTCAAGAGTTATGCAGGCTATTTAAGTTGTCAGAGTGGAAATGAACTGATTTTTGCATTCATTATTAATGCTTATGATGGAAAATCGGCAGATATAAACAAAAAAATACTTCGGGTCCTGGAATCTGCCATTCAGAATAACTGAGCATTTATGGAAAATGATTTTTTTTGCATCAACAGGAAGAATTTTTTGAATCCCAAAATATAAAATGATGAAAAAGGCAATTAGTTTATTGGTATTATTAGTGATCACATGGTCCATGTATGCAACGGAAAAGCAGCTCAAAAGTAAAATGGACAATGTGACAGTTTACAGGCAGAATGCAAAAATTACACGTAGCGCAAGTACTACGGTGCCATCAGGAATCAGCAAAATCATATTTACTGATCTTGAAACTGTCATTCAGGCTCAAAGCATACAGCTAAAAATGAGTCCCGGGGTAAAACTTTTGTCAGTTACCTATGGAATAGATTATTTGAAAGACAGGGAAATAGGAAAAAAGTACAAAATACTTGCAGATTCAGTAACTCTCTTAAATGAGGAAATAAGCTGGTTATCCGAGCAAAAAAAGGTATTGGCTTCTGAAGAAAACCTCTTGAATCAGAATATCAAACTGGGTTCAACCCAGGAAGGTGTTTCTGTTGACGAATTAAAAGCGCTGGCATCTTATTATTCTTCGAGGGTAAAAACAATTAAGAAGGAATATCTTGATCTAAATAAAAAGGAAAATAAACTAAAACTCATTCGAACCCGGATTCAAAATCAAATGGGGCAAATGAATGTAAATAAATCCACACCCACTGGCATAATCACTGTTGAAATAACAGCAGTAAGCAGTAAATCAGCAAACTTTGAATTATCCTATGTAGTAACAGGTGTGAGCTGGACGCCTATTTATGATATTTTTTCCGAGGGATTAGACAAGGATGTCAAAATTGTGTATAAAGCAAATGTCATTCAAAGCACAGGAGTCGACTGGAAAAATGTGAAGCTGACTATCAACACCGGTAATCCAAATACAAATAATAGCAGGCCTATATTGTATCCAAGATATTTAACACTTTATACTCCTGCCTATTATGACGCTCCTGCAGCAAAAAGTTATGAAAATATAGCCCAAATGAAGTCACTGGATATCAAAAGAGTAGCTAAAGAAGACAGCGAAGGAATGGACGATTTTTATGTCCCCATGGAAATTGTTGAAACCATGACCAACATCGAGTTCAGGGTGGACCAACAGTATAATATCCCGGCAGACGGGAAAGCTCATTTGGTTACCATGAGTGAGTACAGCGTTCCTGCAGAATATGAATACCATACCGTTCCTGTTTTGGATAAAGGAGCATTTCTGCTGGCTAAACTGACTAATTGGGGGAAATTGAATCTCATTGCAGCTTACGCGAATATTTTCCTTGATAATACCTACATCGGGCAGAGTTATATCAATCCAAACATTACGGTAGATACCTTATTGCTTTCTTTTGGCCGGGATGAAAAAATCATAGTGGACAGGCAAAAGGTTTTCAGCGAATGCAAAACAAGCACTTTGATGGGCAACCGGAAGCATCTTTTAACATTTGAGATCAAGATCCGGAATACCAAAAGCTCAAAAATTACCATTGATGTACTGGATCAGATCCCATTATCCAACAATAAAGATTATATAGTTGAACTGGTTGAAAGAGGGGGTGCTGAATACCTGGCTAAATACGGAAAATTATCCTGGAAACTGGAACTTAAACCGAATGAAAGCAAAACAATACGCTTCCAATATGCTGTAAAGCATCCAAAAAATGTGACCCTGCAGGGAATATAAACCTTTAATTAAGACAGACTATCATATTGAAAAGTCCCAATTGTTACTCATTTGGGACTTTTTTTGAATGTAGGTGGACAATTAATATGGACATGACATTTGTATCTATTACTTTTGCATATATTATTTGCTCAACATCCCTTTGGGATGAAAATTTATAAAATCATGAAGTGCATAATCCATTTTGTATTTTATCTTGCAGGCATCCCTTTAGTTGCTGTTTTACTCTTCTCCTGTGCCAAAGAGGATGCAGATGATGATACATCTTTTGCCATTGACAATGCCATTGCTGAAGCTATTTTTGCTGACGAGCAAAATATTGCTGACCAATCTGTGGAAGGGAAGCTGACTACATATATTCCTGAGACAGGAGAAAGTATCCTGAGCAATTGTGCACTTATTACTTTGGATCTGACAGCAACACCCAAAACAATTGTGGTGGATTTTGGCAATACCAATTGCCTATGCGCTGATAATAGGTATAGAAGAGGAAAAATATGGCTGAGTTTTACAGCTGGTTACAGGGATTCTGCCACGATCATTACCCATTCATTTGACGAGTATTATGTCAATGATTATCAAGTAAACGGGTTAAAAACGGTCATCAATAAAGGAAGAGGAACCAATGGTTTATTAAGCTTCGCCGTGGATGTAGATGCAAAAGTCATCAAACCTAACGGAGATTCAATTATTTGGAAATCAGATCGTATCAACACATGGATTGAAGGCGATTCCTCCCTGATTTGGTGGGATGATGTTTACCTGATTGATGGAAATGGAAGCGGCATAACTGCCACAGGCTTAAACTACACCCTGGATATCACAAAATCATTAAGAAAAGAAATTGGATATAAATACATTGTCAGTGGCATCCTGGAAATAAAACCGGGAAATATGTTTAAGCGAATTGTTGATTACGGGGACGGAACCAGAGACAATGAGGCCACTGTGACCATTAATGGAATTACTTTTAATATTCTGCTGAACTAAGCTGTGCAAGCAGGACTATTCTTTTTCATCTCTGACGGGTATTTTTCAATAAATTCACCGCGCGTTTATTAGCAATTTAGTATTTTCGTTTTCTTAGGAAGATTAAAAGCATTTGAAAATGAGAAAAATAATACTGCTTCTATTTTGTTTTTTGGTTGTACATGCCTACTCGCAAGAGCAGATTATCTACCAGAAATCAACTACCGAAAAGTATTTAGTACGATATAAATCAAGCTCGGATCCTAATCAGCTTATCCTGAATCGAATGTTTTCAGAATTAGCAAAATATTTGAATCGAACAGTGTACAATTTGGAATTCTCATTTTCTCACAAACAGAATATTCGTATTTACAGGGCAGGGTCGCACATATCTGTCGATATCGATTTTTTAGATTTTACCTACGATAGTGAATTGTATTACAAGCAGTTCAACCTGGCAAGTCAATTCATTCCCCCTTTCATATCTTTTACGGGGAAATTATACAAATCGGATCAAATCATAAGTTCGTATTCCGTCAATAAAACACCGATTAATGGAAATAAGCGTTTTAATTTTAATTATATCGACAGTTCTCTTTCCACCAGATTTACATTTAAAATATTACAAAAAGAGTTCTTTTATGAAACCGATGAGGCCAGTCAATTAACTGCTTATCTAAATCTGATTGATGATTATTATACATGGGACAGTAAATTCAGATTGGCGATCAATGATCTGGATATAATGAACCCGAAGGATCCTGATCAATTGGAGTATAACAATAACCTGCTCACTCAAATGCAGGGATTGATCCTTGATTTTGACAGGAGTGAGATCATATCCAAGCTTGGACTGAAGGAACATGATCCCATTCAAGTTTTAAATCGTGTCGATTACCTGGATATTCAGCTAATTAAAGCGCGTGAAGCCGTAGCGTATACCTACTCCATTTTACATGAGATTTATTTTAGGAGAGGGCTGGAGGCTATGCTGGCAGATGATTCTCAAATGGCAAGATCTTATTTTATGCGATCATTGGATGCGAATCATTCATTTGCTCCAGCATTATTTCAACTGGCATCCATGGATTTTAGTGACGGTCATACAGCGGATGCAGCTGAAAGGATTTCTCATTTGTTCCGGACCATGGAACCCGATCCGGACACCAGGTTATTGGCCATTGAGCTCGCCCAGGATATTTATGAAGATTTTATTAATGAATCCATAAGCAGAAATGAGAATGGAGATTACAATGATGCTTTAAAATTGCTTGAAGACCTGGAATTATACTGTTCTGAACTCTATGTAATTAATTGCACGGATGAAATCTATAAAAATAGAAGCATCGCTCACGGGGGAATTTACCGGGATCTGATTAATGAATCTAAACAGTATTTACAAAAAGGAAATTTACAGGCAGCTGATGAATACATAGACGAAGCGATTACTTATCAAAAAAAGAATAATCAATACATTACGGATCAGAATGAAGCGATGCTGGTTAAAACAAATATTGCACAGGTCCGCTACGACCAGTTAATAAACCAGGGTAAAGAGTATTTGGAAAATGGAAACCATACTTTGGCATTTGATCAATTCAGGGAGGCCAAAAGCATGGAAGATCAGTATAATTTATCACTGCAATCAGAACTTGAACTGTTATTAAA
>JADHTG010000052.1 GCA_016776505.1 Bacteroidota bacterium | reverse complement strand
ATGACGGGGAAGTATTCACCCTCGAGGTATTCGATTACTTCAAGGTGCCCCATATGACTGAAACGGATAACTATAAAGTGGACAAGGTCGAGAAAACAGGAACATTTAATACGGAATTTCCGACTGGCCAGGCTACTAAGCTGGGAACTTATATGTATACTTATACAGTGAGTGACGAAAGTGGTAATTCAGCATATGTTGAGTTTACCATCAACGTAGTGGATACAGAAAAACCTGTAATTACATTGATCGGTGATCAGGTGGTCAACCTGTGTCGTTATGATGAGTTAGCTGAAGACAAGTACACCATTATGGATAATTATGATGTGGGCCTTACTTTAACTACACCAGACGATGGAACTTATTACTCAGATTATATGGTGAATAAGTACTGGGGCTTCTATACCATAATTTACAATACCGAAGACCTTTCAGGCAATAAGGCAGCCCAGGTGGTCCGTTTTGTAAACGTACAGGAATGTGCATGGAATGGATTGGAAGAGAGAGGATTAGGACAATATGTAGAAATGTATCCCAACCCAACCAAAGGGGAGTTCTACATAAATGTTGATTTACCTCAATCAGAAAACCTGGTGATCAGGGTGAGCAATATGTTAGGTGAGCAATTGGAGATCATCACTGAAAACAATACCTATGGAGGTTTGTTCAAGTTGGATCTGGGTGCTTACGCAAACGGAGTTTATTTTGTTCAGCTGCAGACAGATGATGCCAGTGTCATTCAGAAAGTAACTTTAGCTAAATAAACATTAATCAAATAGTTTATATAAATCCCTCCGATTATTCGGGGGGATTTTTTTTGATCTATTTTTGAAGAACAATTAGTAAAAATGTCAATACCCATTGCTAAGAAATTTATCGTTCTTCCTGTTCTCATCCTTATTACTCTCCAGCTATTCCCCGCGAAAAATGAAATAGCGGATTTTGAGATTGAATACAAGAAACATGTCATTGCTGACCAGGATCTGAAACTGCTCATCAAGCTGGTGGATAGATCCAGTCAATTATTGACTCATGTAAACTCTGAACTAGTGGTGCTAATGAACGAGCGATCTGAGTTGATTCTTTTTTCAGATGGGATAGCCTATATGGATTTGCCTGCCAAAACAAAATCATATCAGATTCAAATACCAGCGATCAAAGAGGACAAAATTAAATTTTCAATTCGAAAGTGGTCCCCCATATTAAGTATAATTCCCCCATTACTGGCAATTTTTCTTGCCATTGCATTCAAAGAAGTCATTTCTGCTCTTGTGTTTGGAACTCTGCTTGGTATCCTGTTTTTATTGGGCATGGATGATCCATTCAGTTATTTGAGGGCGCCCCTGGTTTTTATTGACACTTACATCATTCGTGTTTTGACAGATAGCAGTAAAATATCAGTCATTGTGTTCTCCATGCTAATTGGCGGAATGGTTTCTTTATTAATTAAAAATGGTTCTATCCAATTTTTGATCAGGAAAATCATTAAGCTGATTAAAACAAGAAGAGCCACCTTGTTTACTACCTGGTTTTTAGGCCTTCTGATTTTTTTTGATGATTATGCCAATACTTTAATTGTCGGGAATGCAGCCAGGGTGATCACAGATAAATACAAAATTTCAAGACAGAAATTAGCCTATATTGTAGACAGCACCGCGGCACCTGTTGCAGCTATTGCATTAATCACAACCTGGATTGGTGCACAGCTCAATTACATAAGTGATTCCCTGCTTCAGCTACAAATGGACGAAAATCCATATTCTGTGTTGATCCATTCACTGGGATATGCTTTTTACCCTTTACTTACTTTATTTTTTATTATCGTGCTGATTCGAACGGGGAGAGATTTTGGCCCCATGAAAAAAGCGGAGCAACTGGCTTCTCAAAATTTTGAATTACATCTGAAAGCACATGGCAATGATTCAAAAACCGATAATACAGAACATTTGGAAGGATTTAAAACATCATGGCCTGATGCACTTATTCCTATTGCAGGATTAATTGTGGTAGCATTTGCATCCCTGTATTTTTTAGGGATCAAATCGATCCCGCCTGCTCAGCTTTCAGAAAATTCCCTGATCAGGCTTATATCAATTATTGGTCATGGAGATCCATTCAGGGCCATGCTCTGGGCCTCTTTGTTTGGTGTTTTTTCTGCACTATTATTCAGCCTTTACAGGCGAAATCTAAACCTTTCAAAATCAGTGCTGGCGGTTGTTGATGGCTTTAAAACAATGCTTATTGCCATGCTGATTTTAATACTGGCCTGGACATTGGGAATGGTAACAGAAGAATTGCACACGGCCAATTTCCTTGCGGAGATATTAGGCAAAAACATAGCCATTGTTTTTTTGCCTGCGCTGGTATTTATTATTGCAGCTGCCATAGCTTTTGCAACTGGAACGAGTTGGGGTTCAATGGCATTGCTTTATCCGATCATGCTCCCTGTGATTTATAAAACCGCTCAGATGAGTGGTTTAGCCCACGAAGAAATTATGCCTTACTTTTACCAGGTTGTGGCAGCCGTATTGGGCGGCTCTGTATTCGGGGATCATTGTTCTCCTATCTCGGATACAACCATCATGAGTTCAATGGCATCATCATGTAATCATATTGAACACGTAAGAACTCAACTCCCTTATGCACTTACAGTGGGAGCTGTTAGTTCCGTATTTGGCTATGTTTTGGTCTCCGTCACAGGCTTTTCTCCAATCTGGTCTTTTTTAATAGCTGCATCTATTTTACTACTGCTGATTCGTTTTTTGGGTAGCAAGTTGAATTTAAATGAGTTGAACAAGGAAGTGAATGGGTGACCAATTAGATATTGTTTTAACCTGATAAATAAATAAATTGCGATTCGATAATTGCTGATTTATAATTGATTAAAAGCTTATTTATGAAGATTCAGGAAGCCCAGGATATAGTTCACAGTTGGATAACAAGCACTGGGGTCAGGTATTTTAATGAACTCACAAATACTGCCGTATTGATGGAAGAGGTGGGTGAACTGGCCAGATTAATGGCAAGGAAATATGGAGAGCAATCGTTTAAGAAGGATGAAGCAGAGCATCAAATTGGAGAAGAAATTGCAGATGTTATGTTTGTGTTAATTTGCATTGCAAATCAAACCGGAGTCGACCTGACCAGGGCCCTGAAAGAAAGCATAGAAAAGAAAACAGCAAGAGATTCAAAGAGACATATGAATAATCCCAAACTTAAATAAAATGAAATACGATAAAAGAGGTGTTTCTGCAGACAAAAAGGATGTTCATGAAGCAATAAAAAACCAGGATAAAGGATTGTATCCAGATGCCTTTTGCAAGATACTGCCAGATTCCATCTACAAGGATCCTGAATATGCCATGCTCATGCATGCCGACACGGCAGGGACGAAAACAGTTTTGGCTTATCTCTACTGGAAAGAAAGCGGGGATTTGAGTGTTTGGGAGGGAATTGTTCAGGATGCCATAGTCATGAATATAGATGATATGGCCTGTGCAGGAGCCCTGGATGACTTTGTTCTGTCATCGACCATGGGGAGGAATAAAAACCTGATAACAGCTGAGGTGATTAAAACAATTATTGAGAGTGCCCAGAAATTAACGGGAAAATTCGCTGACTTAGGATTTAATTTGTACCTGGCCGGGGGAGAAACAGCAGATGTAGGGGATATAGTCAGGACGATAGATATAGGATTCACTGCTTATGCCCGCTTGAAAAGAGATCAAGTAATCAGGATAAATCCACAGGAAGCAGATGTCATTGTAGGATTGGAATCTGGAGGACAAAGTACTTATGAGGAAAATTACAACAGTGGTATTGGTTGCAATGGGTTAACTTTTGCCCGGCATGAACTGCTTGATAAAAGCTATGCTGAAAAGTATCCTGAAAGTTTTGATCCTCACATGGATCCTGCCTATGTTTATACCGGGCAGTTTAAACTCATGGATGAAAGTAAAATTACTGGAAAAAATATAGGACAATTGTTGCTATCGCCCACAAGGACCTATTTACCTGTTATTGCACAGGTCAGCAGGGAAATAAAGGATGGAATTCATGGCATCATCCACAATACAGGTGGTGGTCAAACCAAGATCCTTCATTTCATAGATAAACAGCTAATTGTTAAAGACAATCTGCTGGATATTCCTCCCGTTTTTCAATATATTCGTGAACAGGCGAATACAGATTGGAAAGAGATGTTCCAGGTTTTTAATATGGGACAACGCCTGGAATTTTACACGCATGAGAAAAATGCAGAACGGATCATCTCCATTGCAAAGGGATATAATATTCATGCCCAGGTGGTTGGACATGTTGAAAAAAGTACCTCTAAAAGACTCTTAATTAAGCATAAAGGAAATAAATACAGCTACTAAATTCTTTTAATAAATGGATATTTTCTTTATTAAATATCTATTACATTTGCCACAAAACGGACTGTTATTTAAATAACAATTAAAATATATTACATGTCATTGTTGGATTCAATCAAGGAAAATGCAAAGAGGCTGAACAAGAGAATCGTGCTCCCGGAAAGTGGGGAAGAAAGGACTTTAAAAGCGGCAAATAGCTTATTGAAGGAAAAGATTTGCCAGGTGATATTGATAGGGCAGGAAACTGCTATTTATAAGGAAGGCGAAAAACACCATTTAGACCACTTGTCCAAAGCCCGTATAGTCAATCCAGCAGAATTTGATAAAATGGATGCCTATGTGGATTCATTGGTAGAAATTCGAAAAAGTAAAAATTTATCCAGGCAAGAAGCTTACCAGCTTTTAAAGGATCCTTTGTATTTGGCAGTGATGATGATAAAATCAGGAGACGCTGACGGGGAAGTTGCAGGCGCAAATAATGCAACGGGCAATGTATTAAGACCCGCTTTTCAAATAGTGAAGACTTCAGCCGGAATCAGCGTGGTATCAGGTGCTTTTTTAATGATACTGAAGGATCATCAGTTTGGTGATAATGGACTGGTTATTTTTGCGGACTGCGCAGTACATCCTGATCCTGATGCAAAGCAACTGGCAGAGATAGCCATTTGCACAGCTCAAACAGCAAGAAATATAGGGCAATTGGAACCGCGTGTTGCCATGCTGAGTTTTTCGACCAAAGGGAGCGCTTCTCATCCTTTGGTGGATAAAGTAGTGGAAGCCACGGAACTGGCAAAAAAAATGATGCCTGGCTTAAAAATAGATGGGGAATTGCAGGCTGATGCTGCGATAATTGAATCGATAGGGAATAAAAAAGCGCCAGGCAGTTCCATTGCCGGCCGTGCCAATGTATTGGTTTTTCCGAATTTGGAATCAGGCAACATTGCTTATAAATTAGTGCAGCGAATGGCTGGTGCGCAGGCTATAGGTCCCGTTTTGCAGGGAATGGCAGCGCCTATAAACGATCTTTCAAGAGGTTGTTCAGTAGATGATATTGTCAACCTGGTTGCTATTACAGCTAACCAGTCAACTGGAAATTAATACAATAAAAGTAAAATTATGGTCGAAAAACTGGAAGACTATGCACTGGGAAAAAGAATAAGAAACACAAAAGGTGCGATTAAAAAAGTAGGTTTGATAGGTGGCGGATCCATGGGAAAAGAAATTGCGGTAGAAATCAGCAAAGCAGGGATCGATATTATTTTAATTGATTTGACCCAGAATCGCATTGAAGAAATAAAAAAGTTGTTAAATGATCTGCTTGATCAGAGGATCAACCGATGGGGTATGACAAGTGGAGATAAAAAAATGATTCTTTCAAGGATAGAATTCTCAACGGACTTTTGTGATCTTGAAAACTGCAATATCGTTATTGAATGCATCAATACAAAAAAATCGGTAAGCAGTATAGAAGACAGGAAAGACGTATTCAAAAACATAGAAAAATGCGTGTCAAAAGATACGGTTATCGCTTCCAATGCATCAACCATATTAATTGCTGATTTAGCAATCGTTTTGGAGCACCCTGAACGTGCGATCGGGATCCATTTTATATCACCTACAGCTTCAGTGGATATCATTGAAGTGAATAAATGCGTGATCACAAATAAGGAAACCAGCGATCTCATTGAAAAGTTTGCAAAAATGATCAAGAAAAAGATCATTCATGTCACTGCATCTCCTGGCAATATCTCAACCCGGCTGATTATACCATTGATTAATGAAGCCTGTGAACTTTTGATGGAAGGTGTGGGTACCGTGAATGATATTGATCACACCCTCGTGCATGGTTTCGGTATGCAAATGGGCCCCTTTGCATTAGCTGATAAAATAGGATTGGATAAACTCATCAAGTGGATGGAAGGCTTATACAATGAGTTTGGTGATAAAAAATACAAACCATCTCCCATATTAAAAAGAATGGTTAGAGCTGGCTTGATGGGCAGGTATGTTGGAGAGGGATTCTACAGGTACGAAAATGGCAAAAGACTTTTGAAAACCGGTTCCGTAATTAATCTTGGAAGAGAATCTCTGTAAGCGCTTATTTAAAAATTTAAAAAATGAAAATATTAGTATTAAACTGTGGTAGTTCTTCGATTAAATACCAGTTTTTTAACATGGAAAACGAAGAGGTTCTTGCCAAAGGGGTGGTTGATAAAATAGGCTTAAACGGATCCTACCTTCAGAATCAGAAAATGGATGGGGACAAGGTCACTCTTGAGGGAGAAATACTGGATCATCAAACCGGAATTGAATATATTATCGGTGTATTGATCAGTAAAAAACACGGATGTATAGACTCCCTGGATGAAATACAAGCTGTAGGGCACCGTGTTGTACATGGAGCTGAAAAGTTCAAGGAAAGCGTCAGGATAAGCAACGAAGTGATCGAAAAGCTGGAGGAGTGCGCTGAATTAGCACCCTTGCACAATCCACCCAATTTAAAAGGAATTTATGCCATGAAGGAACTCCACCCTGATGTGTTGCAGGTAGCTGTTTTTGATACTGCCTTTCATCAGACTATGGAACCACATGCATTCATGTATGCAATTCCGTATAGTTTATATGCTAAATACGGAATAAGAAGATATGGTTTTCATGGAACCAGCCATCGTTATGTATCTAAACGATGTGAAGAGATCCTTGGAAAGAAGGATAAGGATTTGAGGATTATTAGTTGTCATTTGGGAAATGGAGCCTCAGTTGCTGCCATCCGGGGAGGTAAATCCATAGATACCAGCATGGGACTAACACCTGTTGAAGGCCTGATTATGGGCAGTCGCTGTGGTGACATGGACCTGGGAGCTTTGACCTTTATCTTGGATAAGGAAGAAATCGGTTTATCGGCAGCAAATGTTCTCATCAACAAACACAGCGGAATGCTGGGGATTTCCGGTATTTCATCTGATATGCGCGACATTGGATTAGCTGCTGAGAAAGGACATGAAAGAGCAGAATTAGCCTTGCAAATGTATCAATACAGGGTGAAAAAATACATTGGATCCTATGCAGCTGCCATGAATGGGGTAGATGTGATCATTTTTACAGGAGGAATTGGAGAGAATGATATCATTACCAGGGGAGAAATATGCAAGGGACTGGGATATTTGGGTGCTGATTTAGACGTGGAAAAGAATGAAAAATTGAAGGCAAAAGAAGCCATTATCAGTAAAAAGGATTCAAAAGTAAAAATGATAGTTATACCAACAAACGAAGAGTTGGTTATTGCAAGGGATACCTTTGAAATTAAGAAATGGTAGAACAATAAACTGCTTAAGGATTGTGATTTTCAAATTCTGGAAGGATTGTTTTTGCCAGCCAGCAACTAAGTGAATCGGCATCTTTATTATTTGGACTTGTAAATCAATTTTCCATCTTCCCGGAGGGAATAGGTGAATTTATCTTCGTAAATATTCATCTCAATTACATCCAGGCAAATCAAATTAGCCAGGATATTTTCGACAATATATTTAGGGAGCTTAATGTGATTCTGTACTTGTTTGAAATTCATTTCCCTGTTTTGTTCCAGGGCTTTCAACAGCATTTCTTCACGTTTTCGGTATTTGAGGTAAATTCCCATTTGTCCCTGTTCTCTCTCCCACACTTTCAGTAAAACTTTATTAGCCAGGATGTTGTTATCGTTGACACGGATGTAAGCCATCCACTTTTTATCTTCATTTTCAGCAAAGTGAGGTTTAATTGGGGATGCTGAAATTTTCACTTCAAGAACATTTTTATGATCCAGCCGCCAAATCTTTGAGTCGAATTCAATTTCCGGCCTTGAATAAAAATTGGCAGCTGCTTCCAGCATAAACAGCTCCTCATCAGAGGTGATCCCCGCAATACTGCCGTTGTCTCGTATTCCAACAAGCAATGTCCCTCCATTTGTATTGGAAAATGCAACCAATGATTTTGCAATCTTGCGTGAATCATTGATGTTGTATTTAAAATCAAGCGACTGGCTTTCGCCCTGCTCGATGAGGGATTCTATATAGGAAAGCTTTCTCATGAACTTTTGATGTATCGGAGCAGTTTAAAACCGATTAATTATATTAGTGATCCCATTTTTTCTTTTGAATCTTATCCTTGAGTTGCTCTTCTTTCCTGGCCATGATATAAAGGAGATCTGAAAGCCTGTTAATATATTGTATGAGAATTTCGGGGATATCTTCATTTTGCTGCAAACCAATAATGACGCGCTCTGCCCGTCTTGCTATGGTTCTGCATATATCCAGTTTGGCAGACGACAGTGTGCTTCCGGGTATAACAAATCCATCTAAAATTACTTCCTTTTCGTAGGCGTGAACCCATGCTGTTAGCTTCTCCACATCCACATCAAGCAAAGGTTCAACAAATAATTTATCCTTTGAGGCCAATTGCCCAGCAAGCCTGAAGAGATCATTTTGAATTTCTTCCAGTTGTGAAAAGATCGATTTGGTTTCAACGAAATGTTTAGCTTCTCCAATAAAGGAATTCAATTCATCAATGGTTCCGTATGCTTCAACACGTTCATTATTTTTCCAGACTCTTTCGCCTGACCAAAGTCCGGTCTTTCCTTTATCTCCACTTTTAGTCGAAATACTCATGATGATGATTTATGAATTATTAGGCTTTTTTGAATGAATATTGTTCAGGCAAGTTACGAAAATTGCGCCAGTTTACATCTGCTATGGCATTTTTTGAGACATCTAATGGTAGTGTGACTTGAAGTCGGCCTGCTACTTAAAGGCCGGGAAATATTAATTCAACCCCTTTAATGGTCAAATAGTCCCGACATAATTTTACGAATAAACTTTACAATTTATGATATTGTAGGATTTCTTAAAATTTCGTGAGCCTTCATTAACTTCGTGAATCTTCGTGTTAAAAAAAATACACGAAAACACGCGAAGGTTGTAACGAAGTTAAACGAAGATAAAACCTTGATAAAAAGGAATAAATAACAAGTTTACATAAGTTGTAAAGTATAATTTCAACCGCTCAACCGGGTTAATCCAATTTACTTTCACTATTAATACTTACCAACGACAATAAAACTCCCAGGATGATACTATAAACAGCCGCAACCAGTATTCGGTATTCTTCCGGTAATAGAAAATTAATAGACTGCGCTGGTATCCAGAAAAATGGAATTGCTTTTTTAAAAGTGAATTCCCATTGTACTTTCCAGTTCAGATTGGCCAGGTGTTTACCGAATTTAAAAGGTGAAAAGAATCCTTTTAAGCTGCCCCCGGTTGTTTTAATATGTTCATCTGTAATTTTATGCGTAACCATTAAGACGGGAGCATAGAATAGATTCAGGCTAATGCCAATCGCAAATGTGACCACTAGTTTTTTAGCTGAAAATGCCTGCAAAAGAATATCCCCTGGAATATCCATGCCCATATTCATCAGCATAACGGGTGTTCCATGAGCGAAAATGTCGAAAGCCATTTTTATGCTGATCCCCAAAAATCCCCAGACAATAGCACGTGGCAATAAACCAAACCCTTTTTCATAGTATACTCCTTTTCGGATCCGTAATCCAAGCATTTCACCAAAAGGTGCAAGGATAAAAAACTTGGCAAAAGCCATGATATAAGGATATTCCTGGTTGAATTTCCAATAGGAATCGAACAGCGATTGGATCAGGAAAAAAGGAGCTATGATAATGATCACGGCAAAAATGCAAACTACATCTGATTTTTTCATGGATTAAATCCTAATGTGCCAAACTGAAAAATAATTTCATTTCATTTGATAGCTGCTCTCTCTATTCTGATCCTTGCATCAGCAGCTACCACTTTGTCTGATTTTCCCAATAAAGGATTCAGGTCAAGTTCAAATATTTCGGGAGCTGTCATGACCAGCAATGAGACTCTGACAACGATGTCAGCAAATAGATCTTCATTAACAGGTTCCAGGCCACGGGTTCCTTTGATAATACCATAACTTTTCAGTTTCCTGATCATATCAATTGCTGCTTTCTTATTAACAGGTACCAAATTGTAACTGAAGTCTTTTAGAATTTCAATAAAAATCCCTCCAATTCCACAAAGGACCATATGCCCGAATTTACCTTCATTCTTTGCACCTGCAAACAATTCAGTTCCGGTTTCCATACTTTGAATTAATATCCCAATACAATCTTTAATTTTAATCAGCTTGTTATATTCACTTTGAACCTGATCGGCATTTTTGACATTAAGAACTACTCCTCCCACATCTGTTTTATGCACAGGTCCCACTACTTTCATCACTACAGGATATCCAATTTCATTTGCAATCTGAACAGCTTCTTTCAAGCTGGTTGAAATCGCTTCATTCACGCGTGGAATTCCCATTGCATCCAAAAGTTCATTGACCTGGTCAGGTTTTAAATATCCATTGGGCGCCTTATCAATTATTGCCCTGATCTTGCTTTTATCTATGCTTATTGCTGCTTTTTCAGCACCTATTTTCTTTTGTGTAACATATACCTGGGTTAAAGCATCACCAAAAACAACTTCATCCGGGAAAAAACCCCTGCCATGTGCAATAAAATGCTTGATCTCTGATTCTGCATTGATGACTGATGGTAAAACAGGATAAATGGGTTTTTTACATACTTTCATTTTTTCATGCAATACTTCATAAACGCTGTCCACATTAAACAGGCCAGGACTTCCGAAAACGACAACCATTCCATCAATCTCGTCAAATTTATTCTCACAATAATCGATGATAATGCTTAAATGTTCAGCACTCCCGGTGGCCAGAAAATCGATCGGGTTTGAAACCGAAGAACCAGGCAGCAGATGTGACAGCAATTCATTGCTTAAAGGACCGCTTAAGGGAGGGATGTTTAAACCGCCTTTGGACAAAGAATCGGTTAGCATGACTGCTGGTCCTCCTGCGTGAGTGATTATGGCTATATTTTTTCCCCTGAGTTGTTTGTGTAGAAATATGGAGGCAACTGTGACCAGTTCTTCCCGTCCGCTGCAATAAATAATTCCTGCTTTTTTGAATAAAGCACGTACTACCAGGTCAGGACTTGCCAGTGCACCTGTATGCGATGAAGCCGCCCTGCTTCCTGCATCAGAAGCACCTGATTTAATGGCCGCTATCTTACATCCTTTTTTGATCAATGAACTCGCATGTTTCAAAAACATGACCGGCTTATTAATCTGTTCAATATATAATAGCTTGATTCTGGAACTGCTTTTTGGATCAAATGTTTCATCCAGGTGTTTTAACACTTCCTCAACACCGGTTTGAGCACTGTTTCCAACTGAAAAAACACTTGAAAAAGTTAAGCCTATCTTAATCCCACTTTCAATAGTGAAAACAGCCGTAGCACCGGAACCGGAAATAAATTCGCATCCTTTTGGCTCTATTCTTGGAATCGGGGAGGTAAATACAGAGGTATGATGCTGGTTGAAAATTCCAATGCAATTGGGTCCGATCAAACTTCCTCCGACTGAATCAACAATTTTTACAATCTCTTTTTCCATTTCGGCTCCTTTTTTACTGTCCTCACTAAAACCAGCTGAAAGAATGATGAATCCTCTTGTATTTTTTTCCATTGCAAGAATTTGAACTGCTTCTTTGCAATACCTGGCAGCAACAGCGAATATGGCCAGATCGACATCCGGAAGATCAGATGCATTTCTATAGGATTTCAATCCCTGGATAATATCATTCTTGAGATTGACCACATAAATCTCTCCTTTGAATTTTTGGTCGATAAGATTTTTTAAGACTTTTCCCCCGGGACTTCTGAGATTATCTGATCCACCGATAACAGCTATATTCCTTGGATTGATCAATGACTGATGCAACATAATAGTGATTGTGATTTATTTAACAGTATAATAAAGAGGGACTAAAATAGATATTCTTTGTGAAATGAAGTGATTGAATTTAAGTACTGGAGTCAATTTTTTAGGAATTCATGATGAACAGCTGTTCCATGTGATATGAACAAATATCAATTAATTCATGATATATGTATTTAAATAAGAGGGATTAGGAATAATCTGTATGTGTTTTTTTTTTGTAAATTAGATTTTTTAAATATCATAATATATTTATTATTAAATAACTTATAAGGGATTTGCTTTAATCCAGGCATTTCTAAATTAAAAAAATAAGAGATATATAAGTTTTTCATATAACCACCAACTCTTATGAGAGATAAGAAAGAAAAGACTGAAAACTCCAGAAGAAAATTCATACAGCAGGGAATGGCATTAGGCGCTTCGGCTGTTGCCGGATCTTTTCTATTATCCTCCTGCAACAAAAAGGATGAGAAATCCGGTGAAAAAGTAAATGTTCTGTCACCTGATGGTCATGTTCTTGAAATCGATAAAGAAAGTATTCATAATTGCAGGCCGGCTGCTGCCGATCGTAAAGAAGCGAGAAAAGGAATTCCCGGCAGAAAGTTTGTCATGGTGATCGATCTTGCCAAATGCAAGAATGCCAGAAAATGTGTTGAAGATTGTCAGGACATGCATCATTTGCCATTACACATGGAATATATGAAGGTATACCTGATGAAGGATGCAAAAAATACCCCTCCTTACTGGATGCCCAAGCCATGTTTCCACTGCGATAATCCGCCTTGCGTCAGTTTGTGTCCCGTTGGAGCAACTTATAAACGATCAGATGGCATCGTATTAATTGATACTCATAAATGCATTGGATGTAAATTTTGCATGACTGCCTGTCCTTATTCGGCACGGGTATTCAATTGGGAAAAGGAAGAGCAGGATGAACAGGACAAGGAAATTGCATACAGCCCGGAAACAAGCATCCCACGAGTACACGGTACAGTAAGTAAATGTGATTTTTGTCCCGAAATGGCCAGGGCTGGTAAACTTCCCTCCTGTGTAACGGCCTGTCCGAATGGAGTCATTTATTATGGGGATGCGAATGAGGATGCTGTTTCTAATGGAGAGGAAATTGTGAGGCTTAGCAGCCTGCTGGTAGATAAAGGGGGATATCATTATGCCGAAGAATTAGGGACTGAACCAAGCGTTTATTATCTGCCTCCTGTCGACCGTATTTTCCCTGTTGACAAGGGACTGGATAATATGTCAGAAGAAATAAGAAATCGTTACAGGAATTTTGCCAAAGAGGTATAAAAGGATCGATGGAATAGTTTTATGAAAAAAAATGTCAGGGATTTTTATAATTTACTAAGTTTTGCACGGCAGTTAGATTCCAAGGGCTTGTTTGGTTTTGTGTGGATGTTTGTCATAATTTGCTGCATCATTGTCGGCTTTGTTGCTCTTTTCAGTCAGATCATTGAAGGTCATGCCATCACCGGAATGCGTGATAATGTAGTCTGGGGAATTTATATTGTCAATTTTGTTTTTTTTATGGGGATCAGCTATGCGGGTGCTATTTTCTCAGGATTACTTGTGTTGCTTAAGATTCCCTGGCGTGCACCCATCATTCGCATTACTCAGCTGGTTTCAGTGATTTGCGGACTGATTGGTCCTTTGTATATATTCCTTTGCATTGGGCGGCTCGACCGGGTGTATTTCCTTTTTATCTATGGACGGGTTCCTTCACCTATCATCTGGGATATTTTCGCCATGATCACTTATTTAATTGGCAATATCGCTTTCTTATTCCTTCTTTTAGTACCTGATCTGGCCCATTTAAGGGATACCAACGAACTTAGGCTGGCCCCCTGGAGGAAGAAACTCTATACTTTCCTGGCACTGAATTACAAGGGCAGCCCAAAACAGCAAAAAGATTTGACATCCGCATTAAAAATACTAGCCACTATTTTAATCCCTATTTCAGTATTACTGACTACAATTTTATCCTGGATATTTGGTATGACAACCCGACCGGGCTGGAATTCCACCATTTTTGGACCCTATTTCGTTTTCGCTGCATTGTATGCCGGAGTGGCACTGGTCTTAGTGATTATGTGGGTGTTCCGAAAACGCTATGATCTGCAGGACTATATTACAGATCTGCATTTTAATTACATTGGGATAGTGATGATAATTATTGCTTGTATTTATGCTTATTTCAGTTTCAACGAATATTTTTCCATGTGGTATAGTTTTCAAAAGTGGGATGCGCGTGTGATGGCCAGAATCACTGATTTTGATCGATATGGATGGTTGTTTGTGTTTACCAATTTCATCGGAATCATAGTCCCGATTTTAATTGTTTCAATCAAAAAATTAAGATCGATAAGGAACATTGGGATTGCTTCTATCATCATCATTCTGGGTATGTGGGTCAAACGCTATATTTCGATTATTCCAACACTGGAAACACCCTTATTTCCCATACAGGATTCCAGGATTGAATATGTCCATTATACGGCCAGCTGGGTTGAATGGGTATTGACATTTTCAGGATTGGCATTATTCCTTTTCCTGATCACTGTCATCACGAAAATAATCCCCATTGTCCAGTTGACAGAATCATTATTAAATAAAGAAGCCAGAGAACAAAAAGCGAATTCATAAAAGAATAATGACGAAAACGATTAATTTTAAAATACATTCAATTTACTTGATTTTGTTATTATTGATTCTGTTTCAGAATCGAAGCAGTTCGGAGGTGCTTAATGATAGTATAATTCAGGAAGATACAACAGCAACGATCGATCTGTCCTATTTCAAAGTGAACGGAAAAAGCCATTTATCAGCCGAACTTTATGAGCAGGCAAATGAGGGCAATGAGCCAATAGGGAATGCAACTCTCCATTTTTATTATCAGTTAGGGGATTCCCTTTTCCTGATAAATACCATCTCTACGAATTCGGAAGGCATGGCTATTTGCAATTTAGATGGGCTAGATCTGGTCGGAGACCAGGAAGGATTTATGAAGTGCTTATGCAGCTTTAGTGGAAACAAACAGTATTCTTCGGCCAGGCAGCAACTGATCATAAAAAATTTACAAATCTCCTTGTCATTTCAGCTGATTGATACCACGAAAACAATTGTAATCAAAGGGATAGAATCAACAGGCAGGGGAGATCAAAAAGTGATTGACTTTACATCCGTAGAGTTGTTTACACCCACTCTATTTGGAGAAATGCTAATAGGAAGCGTTGAATTCATGAATGGGTATGCCACACTGGATTTTCCTACAGATATCCCTGGAGATGAAGAAGGAAATATTGAAGTGATTGCCAGGATTATGGAGAATGGAAATTATGGGAATCTTGTGTTGACTTCAACGAAAAACTGGGGCAAAGAATTTATTCCGCAAATGGATATGGCTCATCACAAGCTTTGGACAACAGATCCTCCTGTCTGGATGTTGATTTCATTCATCGTATTATTGGGAGGTGTCTGGTCTTTGTATATCATCGTGTTTTTCAAAGTTCGAAGAATGAAAAAAACTGGGATTATGGACATTAATTATTAAAAAAGATGGATTTATCTCAGGTGATAGCAGATGCTATTAAAAACTTGCCAACCAAACCGATACCAGAAATAGGCAAAATCCTGGTAACAGGAGCAACTGGTTATATAGGCGGCCGCCTGGTTCCTGTATTGCTCAAAAGAGGTTACCAGGTCAGGGTAATGGTCAGAAAAAAATCCCCTGAACATCAGGAAAGGTGGCCTGGCGCTGAGATTGTTGAAGCAGATGCCATTGATATTGATCAATTAAAAGAAGCATTAAAAGGCATTCATACTGCATTCTATTTGATCCATTCATTATTATTGGGCAAAATGGCTTTTGAGATGTTCGATATTCGGGCTGCTCAAAATTTCAGGGACGGTTGTGAAGAAATGAAGGTTAAACGAATTATTTACCTGACCGGGCTTGGTAAAAAGGAGCCCAATCTTTCACATCATCTCACCAGTCGGATGCAGGTGGCAGAAGAACTCATGAAAGGGAGTGTTCCCGTTATCGCCCTTCGGGCAGCCATCATTATCGGACCAGGAAGTGCTTCTTATGAGATTATAAAACACCTCGTATTGAATGCACCCGCATTCATGATTCCTTTTTGGGCAAAAACTTTAAGTCAGCCTATTGCCATTGAAGATGTGATGAAATACCTGGTGGGTGTGCTGGAAGTCGAAGAATACGAAGACCGCTTATATGATATTGGCGGAGGATCTATTATGACTTATGAAGACATGCTGAAAGAACAAGCTGATATCATAGGCAAAAGGCGTCTTTTTATGCCATCATTCTTTTCCAATGCAACATTTTATGGTTATTTCGCCAGTTTACTCACTCCGGTTCCGGCTCCGATTACACTGTGCTTGATGGAAGGATGTAAAAATGAAGTAATATGCCAGAATGAGGATATAAAGAAAATACTGGATTTCGAACCATTAACTTATAGGGAAGCTGTTTTACAGGCAATGACGAGGGAAGAGCAGGACAATATTTATACCCGTTGGTCAGATGCATATCCTCCTGCACACGCACTGGCCTTGAAATTATCAGAACTGGAAAAACCAGCCCGTTACCAGGCACATTATTCATTGAAATCAAAAAAGAGTGACGTTGATCTGTTTGTATCAGTTTGTCGTATTGGTGGTAAAGAGGGGTGGTTTAATACCAATTGGATGTGGAAACTTCGCGGGATGTTCGACCGCATGTTCATGGGTATTGGAACATCCAGGGGACGTAGAAGCTCATCCAGTTTACGAATTAATGATGTAATTGATTTTTGGCGTGTAGAGGATTTAGGAGAAAACAGCTATTTACTGCTAAGAGCCGAAATGAAACTTCCCGGAAAAGCCTGGTTGAAATTCTGTATTGATTCTGAACAAGGATTCAATAAACTTTCTGTACATGCCTATTTTCAACCCGGTGGATGGAGAGGACATGTTTATTGGTATAATTTTCTACCCTTTCATGTGATCATTTTCAACAACCTGATCAAGCAAATTGAGAAAAGAGCAGGCGCTTAATTTGTTTAAAAATATTAAACAGAAAAATTTGAACTACCTCCTGGCAATTACTTATTGACTGCATTGACAATGAGGATTGATTTGCTTTTATAATATCATTTTCTACTCCTGGATCTTTGAGGATTACAAATCATCTTCAAACGGGTTAATGTGTATATATCTCAATGTCAAATTGATTTATATCAACACATAAATAACATTTTATAATTAGGTAATTATATATTTGAATATAATAATTAGCAAATATTTTAACTTGCATTTTGTTTTTTACATGAAAATAATTTTGATTGATTATATATTTAGAATTCGGCTTAAGGTAAGCTCATCATTTAATTTCATCCAATTTGTTCACAATTTAAAGCCAATCAGAAATGCCAATACAACTTAGAAGACTTTTACTGCTATTCAGCGTTTTTATAATAATTTTTATTGTTATCAGACATTTCCTGGTTCCTGATTCATTTGGTGAATTCGGACATTACAGGGGAGACGCTCTGGATGAAATTGCCTCCCAGGAGGTTAAATTTATGGGCAACCAGTCCTGTGTTGCTTGTCATGATTCGATCGGCACCCTTTTAATTGAGGGCTATCATGACTACCTGCAATGTGAAGTGTGCCATGGCCCGGGTTACCAGCATAACGTGAATCCCGTCACATATCATCTCTTAAAACCAATGGAGAGAACTGATTGTGCAAAGTGTCATTCACAAAATAAAGCGCGGGCAGAAGACGGTATCATACAACAGGATATCGATAATCATCATCCTGAAAGAAAATGCATTGAATGTCATAATCCTCACCAACCATGAAAGAAAAAAAGAAAAAGATTAACAGACGTAAATTTATTGGCTATTCCGGTTTAATTACAGGAGGTGTTTTGGCCAGCTCTATAGCTCCATCCCTGGGTGGAATTCTCATGGCATCCAGAAAACCAAAAAATGACGGTCCCTGGTATGGAATCGGGATTGATATTGAAAAGTGTATCGGTTGTGGAAATTGCGCAAAAACCTGTAAAATTGAAAATGATGTTCCCAAAGAGCCTTTCTTTTTCAGAAATTGGGTTGAACAATATACCTTGAAAAAGGATGGATCCATGTTAATAGAGGCCCCCAACGGCGGTATAGATGGCTTTAAACAAACTGAAGCAGATGAAAATATTTTAAAAACATTTTTTGTTCCTAAAATGTGCAATCACTGTGCAAAATCACCATGTACCCAGGTTTGTCCGGTAGGTGCCACTTTTGAAAGCCCTGAGGGAATTGCCTTAATTGATGAGAAGTATTGCATCGGTTGTGGATATTGTATCCAGGCATGCCCTTATGGTTGCAGGTATCTTCATCCCGACACAGATGTCGCAGACAAATGTACGCTGTGTTATCACAGAATCAAGAAAGGAATGAATCCGGCTTGTATGGATACCTGTCCGACAGGGGCTCGAATTTCCGGTGATCTGAATGACCCTGAAAGTGATCTGAATAAATTTTTAAATACAAAAAATGTCCAGGTTCTAAAACCTCAGATGAATACGGGGAGTAAATTATTTTATAACGCTTTAAACAGAGAAGTTAAATAATTATGGATCCAAGATTTGAACATTTGTATGAAGCCCTGACTAAAGTGGATGGCTTTATTTATCCAAACGAGATTGATCTTGCCTGGTCAGTTTTAATCGTTTTATATCCTTATATTACAGGCCTGGTTGCCGGGGCATTTATACTTGCTTCTCTTGAAAGGGTTTTTAAGGTGAAAGCCTTGAAACCCACATATGCTATCGCATTGCTAACATCTTTTTCGTTTCTTCTGGTAGCCACTATGCCACTCATTTTTCATTTGGGAAAACCCCTGAGATTTTTCGAGATATTAACCACACCTCATCTTACTTCTGCTATGGCAGTTTTTGGATTTGTATACCTGTGGTATTTAATGGTTGTGCTGCTATTGGAAATTTGGTTTGATTACAGGCATGATCTGGTCATTTGGTCAAATCAGGGAAGGGGAATGAAGAAATGGATATATAAAATACTGACATTGGGTATTAAGGATATCTCAACCGAAGCACTTAGCTGGGATCAGAAATTAGGCTACGCTGTCACAATCATTGGTATTCCTTCAGCATTCCTTTTGCACGGTTATGTTGGATTTATATTCGGATCGATCAAAGCCAATCCCTGGTGGTCCACTACATTGATGCCTGTCATATTCTTGTTTTCTGCTATGGTATCAGGAATTGCATTGGTCATGGTCATTTTTATGCTCGTAAATTATATCAGGAAGGAAAAAATAGACATGAAATGTCTTGATACCATTGGTAAATTTTTACTTTATGCGATCATCATTGATTTTGCTCTGGAAGCATTGGACCAGGTTCATCGATTTTATGTGGCAGATGAGTCATTCGATACCATTTACCTGCTGATGTCGGGGAAATTATATATTACACTCATTGGAATGCAAATTATTGTAGGTACCGTTATTCCCCTGATCGTTCTTGGATTCATGCAGTTTTATAAACCCAAAGTGAAGATAAGGCAATGGCTGTACTTCATTACCGGTATTCTTGTTTTGGTCGGGATATTTTTTATGAGATGGAATGTAGTAATTGGTGGCCAGTTATTCTCAAAAAGTTTCAATGGCTTTACGAGCTTTAAGCTGGATTTGATTGGAGCCGAAGGATTTTTGGGTGCAGCTATATGGATGATAGTTCCCTTCCTGATCCTGGCTTTTTTGCTGTGGTTACTTCCACCCTGGAAAAAGATTTCAGAACATTTTTAAACACGGGTTGATAAGGCTAAAAGCTTATCTTGGATTATTCACATTATTATGTTAAATGTTTGCTAAGTTATTAGTTTTTATTATTTTTATTGAGCTTTAAAAGACTTAGACAGTTATAAGATGTGTTATAATTGAATACCCCAATCCATATTAATATGCTGATAATCAATCTTATATATTATATAGTATACAACATAATTAAAATATGAAACACAAAAAATACAGAAATAAGACAGCCACTATTATTGTGATGACTTTTACAATGCTTCTGTTTTTTAGTTGTCATGAAACAGATTCTGATTTCGACAATAATGAAATACAAAAGGTATATGTTGAAAAAAAAGCAGATAAAAATATAGAATATGCGACCGAAGCACCTCCCCTGGGTGATGATTTTCCTTGCTCGGCCTGTCACGATTACAGGGAGCCAAATCCAAAGAGAAGGGAATTAGTGGAGTGGCACGATGAAATAGTAGCCATGTTTCACCATGACAGTGAAAACCGCTGGTGCCTGGATTGCCATGATTTAGTTCAAAGAGATTCTTTAAGACTTGCCAGTGGAAAGTTGTTAAGTTTTAAAGAGTCCTATAAACTTTGTGGTCAATGCCACGGTGACAAATTGAGAGACTGGAAAGTTGGTATTCACGGCAAAAGAAAAGGATTTTGGAATGGTGAAAAGGAGTACCTGCTATGTGTTCATTGCCATAACCCTCATAGCCCCAAATTTCAGAAACTTAAACCTGAGCCTCCACCTGAAGTGGTGGAAAATTAATGATAATTTTTACTCAAATGATAATATCATCATAAATGGAAAAAGAAAATTCAAGAAGATCTTTTATAAAAAATATGTCCTTAGCTACTTTTTCTGCACTTGCCCTGTCAGGATGTGATACGAAAGCATTAGATGAATTTTTACAGGAGAATTTCAAGGAATTAAGTAAAAAGGAAAAAGACAGGATAATTAAAAACCTGGAAGCAAAATACAAAAAGCAGTACGGCAAAGATTTCCATGTATCAGCTAAACCGGCAATAGACAGAACCCTGTTTGGTTATGCACTCGATCTATCCAGGTGTATCGGATGCAGAAAATGTGTGTACGCCTGTGTAGATGAAAACAATCAATCTCGTGATCCGCAAATTCATTGGATACAAGTGCTTCAAATGGAAAATGAAAAAGGGATAGACTTTGCTCATTCCAACATACACTATAATCCGGAAGAAGTTCCTGAGGACGGACATTTTTACCTTCCTGTTGCATGTCAGCAATGCAGAAATCCACAGTGTACTACCGTTTGTCCGACAAAAGCTACCTGGACAGAACCCGATGGAATCGTGGTAGTGGATTATAACTGGTGTATCGGATGCAGGTATTGTATGGCAGCCTGTCCCTATGGAGCAAGGCATTTCAATTGGGGTGAACCCACAGTTCCGACTGAAGAAATGAAGACTGAATTACATTATTTGGGTAACAGGCCAAGGAAAAAAGGAGTTGTGGAAAAATGTACTTTTTGTATTCAGAGAGCAAGGGAAGGTAAATATCCTTCATGTGTCGAAGTATGCCCTGTTGGTGCACGAAAATTTGGTAATCTACTGGATCCTGAAAGTGAAATTAGATATATTTTGGAAAACAAAAGAGTATTGATACTTAAAGAAGAATTGAATACACAACCTAAATTTTACTATTTCTTTGGTATTTAAAACCAATCCTAATTGAATGCATTCACTCAGTTTATAATAATTAATAATTTATAATATGAATTTTATTCGATTTGCACTAGGCAGTATAAAAATAGTCTTTAAGGGAAGCAGAGTATATTATGCCTGGCTGATATTTTTGTTTCTATTGATTGTTTGGGGTGGGTTTGGTTATGCTGGCCAGTTATCTCATGGACTGATTAAAACTCACATGCGGGATTCGGTCTCCTGGGCTTTTTATATTGGAAATTTCACTTTTTTAGTTGGAGTAGCTGCAGCAGCTGTTATGCTGGTGATTCCTGCTTATGTGTATAATTGGAAACCCATCAAGGAAATCGTCATTTTTGGTGAATTACTGGCTGTTTGTGCAGTCATTATGTGTATTTCTTTCATTGTTGTGGACATTGGAAATCCACTGAAATTCTGGCATATGCTACCTATAGTTGGAACAATGAATTTTCCCTCTTCCATGCTATCCTGGGATTTCTTCGTTCTTCTCATTTATTTATTGATTAATTTATTTGTAGTGACCTATTTGTTATATTGTATTTTCTATAAAAAAGAATATAATAAATCTATTGTATTGCCCATTGTTTTATTCAGTATACCTATGGCGGTGGCTATTCACACGGTAACGGCTTTTCTGTACAATGCTTTGCCTGCCCGTGTATTCTGGAATAGTGCTTTGCTGGCTCCCCGGTTTTTAGCATCTGCATTTTGCTCAGGACCGGCCATTCTGCTGATACTTTTCCAGATACTCAGAAAGACCACTAAATTTGAAATAAAAGATGAAGCAATTTGGAGGATTGCCGAACTGATGGTGTATGCCATGTTCATTTATTTGTTCTTTACCCTTGCTGAACTTTTTAAAGAATTCTACTCAGGAACTGAGCATATTTTATACTGGAAATATTTGCTTTTCGGGTTGGGCGAAAATAAGGAAATCGTAGTTTACAGCTGGTCATCCATCATCATGGGTGTAATTGCCTTTTTCATTTTCCTAATTCCAAGAACACGAAAAAATTTGTTCACTTTAAATATTGGGATCGTACTAATCTATTTCAGCGTATACATTGAAAAGGGGATAGCTCTTATTATTCCCGGATTTACACCTGATGTATTAGGACAAATTTATGTATATACTCCTTCAATGACGGAGATTAGAACAGCCGCTATGATTTTTTCATTGGGATTTTTACTGTTTACTTTTTTATCAAAAATTGCCATAGCCATTATTTTTGACAATTACAATATTGATAGTTTGAAACAGAAAGTGAAAATCAAAAAAATAGCTTAATTATATTACAACTATTTGTTCTTTATTCTCGCAAGTCTTCCGCAGGGCGACTTGGGAGAACAAATAAATCAAAGACTTCTGTCTTTGCTTTACAAATCTTAAAATTATAAATCAAGACGGGAGACTTCAATTAATTATCGGTTTCAAATGACGCTACGGTCCACGCTTGTAACGATATAAACTCAATCTATGAACACAATAGGCAGTAAGCCTTTCATGCCAGCATAATCTCTAGCACTACTGTATAAATAATCTTCAGGATTTTCAACTACCCCTGTTTTAAGAATATTGTTATGAATATATTCAAGTTTTTGATCAATGAATTTATTGCTTACCAATTCTTCTGGATGATTATTTTGCTGCCAGAATTGATAGTTTTTGTTGTTGGGGTTTTTTTGGCCAGCAGATCTGAAAATCCATAACATCCAATTGCGTCTGCTTTCTGCAGAATCCTGAATTTCTTGAATAATTTTTGAAGAAGTAAACTTTTTGAAATCTCTGATGATTCCTGATAGTTTATTTTTCCCATTCCTAGATATTATCAAATGCACATGATTTGTCATGATGCACCATGCATGCAGTTGCAGCCCTTTTTCTCTTTGGCAATATTTTAAACTTTCTAAAATAATATCAAAATAGGCTGCTCTCGTAAAAACATTAACCCACTGCACAATTGTAAAAGTGACAAAATAAATACCATCAGGATTATCAAATTTATAGGATGTACTCATCTAACATCTTTTTAATTATAGAAGTCAGGAGCTTAATAGTTATCCATTTATTCCAAAAGACAATTTCCCTGAACCGATGAAATAATGTCAATTCTGTTATTCTCGTTAATTATTAAAGAGCGTTTGTAGAAAAGAGAAGACTAAAAGTTCCTGTTTTTTCAGTACTAAATTAATTAATTCAAAGTAAAGTCTGAAGACTTTTTTTTATAAAAAGTTCCAAGAGACGCTTCGCTAAACTCATGAAACAACAAAAAAATGTTCACGCAAGTCTTCCGCAGGGCGACTTGGGAGAACTAATAAATCAAAGACTTCTGTCTTTGCATTTCAAATTAATTTATAATATCATGAAGTCTGAAGACTTTTTTTTATAAAAAGTTCCAAGAGACGCTTCGCAAAACACATGAAACAACAAAAAAATGTTCACGCAAGT
>JADHTG010000051.1 GCA_016776505.1 Bacteroidota bacterium | reverse complement strand
CTGCCTGCCGGCAGGCAGGTATCTCTACCTGTCGGTAGACAGGCAATTGAGAGATCAGTATTTGGATTTTACTGACAAAAATAAAATTTGTAAGCTTTATATGCCTAAGCGACCTTGAAGGGATTTGAACCCCCAACCTTCAGAACCGGAATCTGACGCTCTATCCAATTGAGCTACAAGGCCTTTTTCATAAACCACAAAGTTAATTGTTTATTATACTTATGTATGTTGTTCTGTTGCAATATTATTGAAATTCCAAAATTGAAATTCCAAAATCCAAATTCAAACTTGGTATACCAATATGCCTTGATTTATTAATTTGGTCCATGGATCTTTAAATTTGGAACCTGGGGCTTTAAGCAAAAGTAAAATTTCTCTATTTTTGTACAGATTCAAATGCATATCTTTTGCCCAACATGTTTAGATCAATTGTAAAACCCATCTTATTTGCAGGAGTAATTGCAATCTGCTTTTCAACCTGCAAAGAGAATCTGACAGGAGACCTAAAACCAAATCTTGCTCCTGAAACCCATACGATTGTGGACACCATTATGCGATTTGGGAATGACCGCTTTAAAACTCAAATATCCATCCTTTGGTGGGGCGAGGATCCGGATGGTTTTGTTAGATCCTATGAATATTCTACTGATAAGCAAAATTGGTTTACTACAACTAAACAGGATTCCCTGTTTCTAGTGAACATCCCCCTGGGTCAGGATACATTAGATTTTGCATTTTATGTGAGAGCAATTGATAATCAGGGGAAAAAAGACCCTACTGCAGCCTATATTGTTTTTCCAGTTAAAAATTCACCGCCCAGTGTGCAGTTTGAATATGCTGTGGGAAACCCGAAACGTAAACCGGATATGTCTTTTCCTGTGTTAAAATTCAACTGGAAGGGAAACGATCCGGATGGTGATGAGAATATTGCATTTTACGAGCTTTATTTGAATGACACCAACAACAATCCGGTACTGATTGATGCAGTTTTTAGTTCATTGATTTTGAAAGCAAAAAGCACTTCAAGTCCGGCTGATTGTGATGTGTATCAGGGAAATAGTCTGAACCTGCATGAGCATCCAATGGAAGGTTTGTATTTAAATGATACCAACCAATTAATTATTCGGGCAGTGGATATTGTGGGTGAAAAATCCCCTTATGTTTATTCTTACAAAATATATGTGCGTAATCCTGTTTCCACCACTTTGCTGGTAAATGCTTATTCCACCAGTATAGCTGCAAGAGAAATTTTTTATACACAAAACCTGGATGCAATAGGTGTTACATCCTATGATGTGACCCGCCTGCAGGAAGTGAATGGTGACCATTTTACAGAACTTGCTCCTGACAATATCACGCAATCCATGATTTTCAATTTATTTGAAACCATCATCTGGTTTGGAAAAAGCATTGATTTCTCCATGGCACTTGCCCAGAGAACAAGCAATGAGTTTTTTGAAAATGATGGCAAAATGTTTATGGCAGTGGAGATTTCTTCCTCTATTTCAGAACAGGCAGGTTATCTCGATTTTTCACCCATTGATTCACTTGTTGGTCTTCCGAAGGGAGCTATCGCATTTCGCCTGGAAAAAGGGTCAGATGTTAATCCATTGCAAGCTGGCTGGCCCCAACTGAAAACAGATCCCAATAAATTCATTGCCAGTGCCCGCCCTTTTTATGAGGATTTCACTTCGGTTCCGCTTTACGATGCTGTGATCATGAAATCTACTTCTTCAGGATCAGAAATATGGACGGGTAAATCAACCGTAATGGCAAAACGGGAGAATAGTTTGGGGAAAACCACTTTCATTATTTCTTCTCTCGAATTACATAATTTGAACGGGAATGGGAATTTTAATGCACTTTTTACAAAATTATTCATAGACGAATTTGAACTTTAACAAGAATCCATTGTCTACTTACAGAATTGCCATATTTGCATCAGGAAACGGCTCAAATGCTCAATATATTGCAGAACATTTTGCCCTGCATAAACAAATTTCAGTAGTTCTCATCCTCACCAATAATCCCCAGGCAGGTGTAATTGGCCGGGCTGAAAAATTAAATATTCCAATTCTGCTTTTTAATCGCCAGGATTTTTATGAATCTGATTTGATACTTGATCAGTTGATAAAGGAAAGAATTGACCTGGTGGTTCTGGCTGGATTTTTATGGAAAGTACCTTCTATTATCATTGAAAAATATCCCGATAAAATAATAAATATCCATCCTGCTCTATTGCCAAAATATGGAGGAAAAGGAATGTATGGAAAGCGGGTACACCTGGCTGTTAAGGAAAACAAGGAAGAGGAAAGTGGAATCAGTATTCATCTTGTGAATGAACATTATGACGAAGGCCGGATCATTTTCCAGGCTAAATGTAAAATAGATGCTGAATCGGATACAGCAGAGGATATTGCAGAAAAAGTTCATGCACTTGAATATGCCCATTTTCCCCAAGTTATTGAACAGTGGTTGTTATCAAATAAATCTTTTTAATCATTCTTTTTTCAACACCTTTGCTTCAAATAATATAATATGACCATTAAACTGACCAAACCCTTAGCATTATTCGACCTGGAAACCACGGGATTAAATATTAGCAGTGACAGGATTATTGAAATTTCCATATTAAAATTGCTTCCTGATGGTGGCAGGGAAAACCTAACTCAAAGAATAAACCCGGAAATACCGGTTTCTGAAGAAAGTTTTGCCATACATGGTATATCAAACGAGGATCTGAAGGATGAACCTGCTTTTGCCAAAATAGCGAAAAACCTGGTGAATTTTATTGGAAATGCTGATTTATCCGGCTATAATGTGGTGAAATTTGATCTTCCTATGTTTGTCGAGGAGTTACTCAGAGCCAATGTGGACTTTTCACTGGAAGGTCGCAAAGTGATCGATGTTCAACATATTTTTCATAAAAAGGAGAGACGTGATTTGGCAGCTGCTTACCAATTTTATTGCGACAAAGAAATCGAAAACCAACACTCTGCAGAAGCAGATATCATGGCTACTGAAGAAGTTTTACAGGCACAAATCGAACGATATGAAGATATTGGGGACGATATGGACAGTTTGTATGAATTTACAGGAAAACAACTTGAAAATATGGTGGACTTAGCCGGTCGCATAGTTTTGAATGAAGAGGGAGAGGCCGTTTTTAACTTTGGTAAATATAAAAGCAGGAAAGTATTCGATATTTTTGAAAAAGATCCTGCCTACTATGGCTGGATAATAAAAAACGACTTTCCCCAGCATACCAAGCAAAAGCTCACCGAGCTGATGTTCAAGTGGAAGCAGTTAATAAAGTAAATATCCTGATTCGTGTTTCTTAATTATAAGCTGATACAAATGCTAAAAACCATCTGCTTATCGTTTCCCTTTTTCCTGATAGCCAGATATGCACTATGAATTGGATCAATGAGCCAGTGATGCTTTGGATTCATCTTTTTCTTTGCTTTATAACGCAGCTCTCCCAACAGGGAGCCTGATGTGGAAGTCACTAGCAAATCCTGGATGGAAGGTGGTTCAGTCCAGCTCTCAATTAAATATTCCCAGCTCAATGAGGCAGCAGTACTGAAGAGGAAACTGCCAAATGGACCAAAATGATGCTCCCTGGCTCTTAAATAGGTTTCAGAACCCATCAATGGATGTGAAACATAATTGATTGACCAATGATCCTTATCGAAGACAGGAGGAGCTGTATAAGCCTGCCTGAATTGTGAAAATGAGGGAGGATTCAAAGCATATCCGGAAATGATTAAAGCGGCTATATTCACAGTCATTATACTCATTGAATAAATGCAGGGAAACAGCAAATCTGGCTTTTCATCATCAGGCGGCCGCAAATAATTTGCATGAAGCATTAATTCTTGATCTTGCAGGAAAGCAACTGGCTTCTTCATATCGCCAATATCTCTGAATTGGCAATAAGAATCAAGTGAAACAATGCAGGATATGATAAAAAGTGAAATGGTTTTCAACGGATAGGTTAATTTTGCGTTGCAAGATCGCAATAATTATACAATTTAATAAATGATAGGTGAAAAACTGGGTTGAAATTAGCAGTTCTCAAAATCCACTTGTAAAAGAGTTGGTAAGCTATCAAAAAGCATCTCAAAGACTAAAAACTGGCTCTTTTTTGATAGAAGGAGTGCGTGAATTGGAAAAAGCGATCCAGGCAGGATACCAAATCCAAAAGCTTATTATTAACAGTGATCATTTAGCTGAACTGGAATTGTTCAATCATTTGGACAGCTCCTGTCAATTGATAAAAATGGATAAGCAGCTATTTTCAAAATTTGCTTACCGCGCCAGGATAAACAACCTCGTAGCTTTGGCCAAGTGTAAATCTCATGATTTAGCAGATATCAGGCTACCCCTTAATCCACTCATTGTTGTGCTAGAAAATATGGAGAAACCCGGTAATATGGGAGCTGTTTTGCGTACTTGTGATGCAGCAGG
The DNA here is from genome assembly GCA_016776505.1 of Bacteroidota bacterium. Lineage (GTDB taxonomy): Bacteria > Bacteroidota > Bacteroidia > CAILMK01 > JAAYUY01 > JABINZ01. The sequence continues at coordinate 19,798 of JADHTG010000051.1, read as the reverse complement.
AGTGGACGCTTTATTTATTTGTGAAGCGAAAACAGACCTTTATAATCCCAATGTAGTAAGATCCAGCCTGGGCTGTTTATTTACCAATCAGGTAGCTGTAGGTTCATCACAGGATGCTATTGGCTATCTGAAAGGAAAAGAGATTCAGATTTTTGTTTCCAGTCTGGATGCTGCAGAGAACTTTTTTAGCATGGATTATTCCAAATCCTGTGCCCTGGTTTTAGGGTCTGAAGCGTATGGAATATCTGATCAATGGCTTGTGGCTGCAGATCAAAAAATTAAAATACCAATGAAGGGAAAAGCTGATTCCATGAATGTATCGAATGCTGCAGCAGTTATGATTTATGAAGTGGTCCGGCAAAGGAGTCCTTTGGACAAACTTTAGGCAATCTAAGTACTCCTGTTTCCGTAACTTTGTCCATATTTTATGAAGGAAATAAAAAAGATATCAATAATAGGAGCTGGTTGTGTAGCTAATTTTTATGGACGGGAAATGAAACGTAAAGGATTTGAGATCCTGGAAATCATTTCAAGAAATGAAGAAAGGGGCAGGGCTTTAGCTGAAGCCGTGGGATCATCTTTAAATTGTAATCAATTTGACCAGATCAATCTACAGGCAGATCTGTACATTTTATCAGTTAAAGATGATGCCATTCTGGAATTGAGAAAGAAGTTCCCGCTCACAGATCAACTCATTGTCCATACATCCGGCTCTGTTTCCACGGAGGTATTCAGGAAGACTTCAACCAATTATGGGATCTTATACCCACTGCAAAGCATCAGCAAAGATCAGCATATCAGCATAGATGAGGTTCCCTTGTTTGTGTATGGGAATAGCGAGGAAAATGAAAAAACACTATACCATTTTGCCGACAAACTGAGTGAGCATGTGAAAGTACTGGACGATGAAAAGCGCTTGATCATTCACATGGCAGCTGTAATTGCTTCCAATTTCCCCAACTATCTGCTAAAAATCTCAAAGGAAATACTGGATCAGGAACAAATTGATTTTCAACTCCTGGAACCTCTTGTAAGGGAAAGTGTGATGAAAGCATTCACACTGGGACCTGAAAAAGCACAGACAGGACCTGCCAAAAGAGGAGATTGTTCGATAACAGACAAACACAAAAGTCTGCTGAAAAATAAAAAATGGAGGGAATTATATTCCTTAATGAGTGATATGATCAGGGAAGATTTCAAAAGAAATTCTTCAGGTGACTGAAGTATTAAGTGTCTGGAGTAAATTTCAACCAGATTTAATTTGAATTAGTAAATTTGGAATAAATTAATTGTTGATTTTGAAAATTTAACCTCATTACTTAAGTTACTCCGGGAACTTTCAAACTCAAAAATGAACATTCAAACCATCATGGCATACTTACGCATGTTCAGGTATAAAAACCTGCTCATCACCATATTGGTGCAGTTGATGGTCTATTTTTGCCTCGTAAAGGGTTCACTTTTAATTCCACCAAAAGACTTGCTGCTATTGATTGGAGGAACTGTACTCATTGCTGCTGCTGGTTACGTGATCAACGATATTTATGATTTAAAAGCCGATATCATCAACCGGCCGGATACCGTTCTATTGGTTCAACGCATAAAAATTAAAACCGCCCTGGTCATTTACATCACCTTTAATGTACTTGCTTTCTATTTTGGCATCCTGATCAGCTGGAAATTTTTACTCATGTTCCTGGCTGTAAGTTTTTTGTTGTTTTTATATGCAGCAAAAATAAAACGCACTCCACTTTTGGGAAATATCCTCGTAGCCCTGATTCTTGCATTTGTGTTGATCATAGTCTGGATATTTGAGCAGGGGAACTATCCTGAATTGATATTACTTTACGCATCATTCGCTTTTCTGACAGGCATCATACGGGAGTTATTAAAAGACCTGGAAGATATGGAAGGAGATAAAAAAGCAGGTTATATGACTTTTCCCTTAAAATATGGTGTTCAGAAAAGTAAAAACCTGGTTCAAAATCTGACTATAATTCAAATTATTTCATTGATAGTTTTTGCCATTTTAGTATATGGCTTCACCGCATACTGGGCGCTGATGGCTTATTTCTTTGTGCTGGTGCTGATCCCACTTTCACTGGCCCTCTACCTGGAACAAAAGGCAGAATCAAAAAATGATTTTGCCCAACTGACCCGTTTTTTTAAATTTATTGTTGTTACAGGAACGATTTCGATGTTCGCTTTGCTATTATAAATAGTATTGATTTTAATGATTTAAACTTCAACCTTTAATTGTCATATCTTAAACCTTTAACTCCCTCCATGATCCTCGTATCCAAATCTCCTCGAAGACAGGAAATTCTAAGCAAAGCAGGATATTCATTCACTGTCATCCCTGCTGATATTGATGAAAGCTTCCCTGAACATATGATTCCAGAGGATATTCCTGTTTTCCTGGCTGAAAAAAAAGTGCTTTCCCTGGCTGAAAAGCATGAAAATGAAATTCTAATAGCCGCAGATACCATTGTTGTAATGGATAAGCAGGTGATCAATAAACCAGCCGATGCAAAAGAAGCGTTTGAGATGTTGTCTCTTTTATCGGGAAAGACACACCAGGTTATTTCCGGTGTATGTGTCGCTAAGGGAGAAGACACAGTCAGCTTCAGCGACCAGAGCCTGGTCACCTTCAGAGATCTGACGGAAGATGAAATACTCTATTATATTGAGAAATATGAGCCATATGATAAAGCGGGAGCATATGGTGTCCAGGAATTTATTGGTATGGTTGGAATAGAAAAGATCGAAGGTTCGTTTTTTAATGTGATGGGATTACCAATACACAAGCTGTATAAGGCTTTGGAAATGATGAGATAATTCTTCCTATTCCTTAACTTGGAGATGAAAGCCTGCCAAATGATATTTTTATATGGCCATAATTAAATATTATTTTTATATTTTTGACCGGCTTTAGAAATGATAAAATGACCGGTTTTGTCCGATATTGTTCGTATAATACTAAATAGCAAGGACTTAAAATTAAAAACCCCTAATAAATACACTTTTAAATATTGATCTGAACGAAAAACATTAAATCACAAGATGAAGAAAATATTATCTCTTATTATATTGCTGCTAACCACTTACTACGTAAATTCTCAAACTGCAAGCTTTCACGATTTTAAAGTAGTATCTATCCAGGGAGATACAGTTGACTTATCAATTTTTAAAGGTCAAAAAATCATGGTGGTGAATACAGCCTCTCTTTGCGGATATACATATCAGTATGAAGATTTGCAACAATTGTTTACAGAATACAGCAAGTATAATTTCACCATCATTGCTTTTCCTTCCAATGATTTCGGAAACCAGGAACCAGGGGCCGGGGACGACATACTTAAGTTTTGCCAGGAAAATTATGGTGTCACTTTTCCCATAATGGCGAAAATTCATGTCAGTGGTAATCAAATTCATCCATTGTATCAATGGCTGACCTGGAAGAATGAAAACGGGGTAAAAGATGCTCCGGTGCAATGGAATTTTCAAAAATTCCTCATCAATGAGGATGGCAGCTGGCATGATGTTCGATATTCGTCCACTTCTCCTTTAGCACCTGTTATCACCAGCTGGATTGCCCAGGGAACTGAAATTGCAGAAAAAGAGGAAAAACTGACCAAATTAAGTGTCTACCCAACTCCCGCAACTGATCATTTTAATACGGTAATTACAGTAAAAGGCATTTCTAATGTAGTCGTAAAAGTGATGAGTTTAAATGGGCAGGAAATTGAAGAACTCTTTAATGGCGTTGTAGAAGATGATCTGAGGATCAGCTACTATACCAGCAGGATGAAAGCAGGAAGTTACCTGGTGGTAGCAGAAATCAATGGCAGCAAGGAAACGGTTCAGATCAGGGTGGATAAGTAAATCTGGTTTCTCGTTACTGGCTTCTCGTCATGTTTCTCGCAAAGACACAAAGGACGCAAGTTTTTTTAAATCTATTTGGTCATTAGTTGAAAACAGGACTTCGACTACCCGCCTGCGCGGGCAGGCGCTCAGTCCAGCAGTTGCCCTGAGGGTAGTCGAAGGGTTGCTGGTTTGGTTTCAAATTCACAGAATACTATAACTAAATCATTACGGTAATTAAATATAGAATTCAGTTGATAATCAAATCCTCTAATTTCCTTTTAGGTACGTGATGAACTTGTTTTTCATCCCTGTAATATAAGATATTTCCATCCACTGCATCTTCCAGGAGAACTTCTTCCTTTGGTTTGCCTAATGCAATGCAATAGAGTATTTCCAGGTGTTCCGGCAGTTGAATGAAATGGCCTAATTCTTTCTTTTTGACAGATGCTATAATACAACCTCCGTAGCCCGATTCTACTGCTCCCAAAAGAATACTTTGTGCTGAAATATATTGATCATGCCACTGGTTGGAGCTTATTGAATGGTCCACCAGGACAATTATGTAGGCAGCCGGACGCTCTCCCTCCACTGGTCCGGGCCAGTCCTTCAGGTAGCCTGCCCAGGCTGTATTCGGAAATATCCTATCACAATTCTCCTTTGTCCAGCTTAAATGAAATTTAAAATGTTGCAGGTTCTTTGCAGAAGGGGATAAGCGGGCCAGATCAATCCATTCTTCCAGTTGAGGTCGTTCAATTCGAATATCTTCATAAAACCTGCGGTAGCTGCGGTTTTTGATTATTAACTCTTTTAAATACATTCTGAAATTGTTATATTTTTGATTCAAATTTATTGAATAAAAACATATCCTGACACGATCTCTTCAATTCGCGTACACGTCCCCGCCTCTGCAAAAACTAAATGCTATTTCTTTATGAATTTACTGTAGCCATTATAATTATCCCCGCTTATCCGGAGTAAATACACTGCTGCTGGAAGATGTGATACATCTATTTGATGTATTGTGTTCGCTGAATTATACAGTATCTTATCATGAAGTAATTGTTTGCCTTCCACATGAAGTACTGAAATTTCTAATGGAGCTTTCGATGGAATATTGCTTGTTTTTAAATATAACAAATCCGAAACAGGGTTGGGGTAAACCTCCATATGATAAAAATCGTTCTCTCCAATCGAACCACAAATCACGAAATTAATTTGGATGGTATCAAAACTCTCACAACCCTCTTCAGTTACTTTTACCCATATCCTTCTGCTCCCGATCCCAAAACCATTGGTATCTACAAGGATTGCTGCATGCGATGAGTCATTGGACCAAAGATATTCATCATAACCAAAGCCAGGCTGTAGCACAATGTGCTGACTTGCACAAAGCGTGGTATCCTGACCTAAATCAATTTCAGGATTTTCTTTAACAATAACACTGGAATAAAAAGTATCGTAACAAGCAAATCCTGATTTTGCTATAAGTTCCACATCAAAAGTATCTGCAGCTGGAAAGCTGTAATTGAAAATTGAATCATCAGTTGAGTTGTTTCCATCACCCAAATTCCAATGATAGCTGAGCAAGCCATACTTGATTGCTGTCTCATTGTAAAAATCAAACTCATTATCATTTAAGCAATCAGAGATTATATTTGTTGCAAAGGCAGCCCGGGGTTTTGGATTAACATATACATTTCTACTCAACGAATCCACACATCCTTTGTCGGAAGTGGCTATTAGCGTTACATTGAAAATCGAATCCTTCTGGTAGGAATATCGGGGATTAATGTCCACCGATCCGTCCCCATTCCCGAAATCCCATTGAAAAAACAGGGTGTCTGACAGAACAAATGACTTATTCGTGAAGATAAAATTGTTTTTATAAATGCATTGGGAGCTATCATTCACAATAAAGTCAGCTTCCGGGTTGAAAGCATTTATAACCTGGATCGTATCTGCATCCCAATTTCCACAACCATCGTTCACTGTAACTGAATAAGTGCCATTTGAAAGTACAGTAAATGTTTCAAGTGTTGAAATAATTGTTGAGGACGGTAATAAGCGCCATTCGTAATGATAGGATGGGCCATGATCTGCGTTTAGTTCTAGTGTTTTTTGATAACAAATAGAGGTGTCATTAGGAAGGACCACCTCCGGTCGCTCCTTTACAAATGCAGTGGCTGCTTTTCGAGCTGTGCTGCAATAAGATCCGCTGGAATAATAAACCTGGCCGTTAAAAACCGAACCTACTGAAAAAGTAGCGTCAAACAAATAATCCAATGCAATACCTGGGTAGATTGCTACATGATCGTCCAGGTAGATGTTAGTGCCAGTGCTGAAATTCATATAACTCACCGGTATCGTTGAAATGTAAACCGAGTATATTTCACCCCTCGGGATGGTAAATCCACCTAATGGAACGCGACTTGGCTTTTCGTAGCCTAGCGCTTTTACACTAATGGTATCAATTAAGGTCCAGCTGGATGAATCGTTTTGATAACCTGAATAAGAACCCTTTTTATAGTAAACCCATACAAGATATTGCTTTTTATATTGTGTATGTATATCGAAACTATCAATCGAAATATCAGTTGAAATGGCAGAAATGTCAAACATGCAACCATTGGTTAAATTGCCCAATCCTGAATTATAAGTTGTTTTTAAACTATCGGGAACGGCTTTGCTTCGCGCTTCCACATAATAGGTTTTACTGGCAGGAAGTTTTGGCGTTTTATAGTTTTGTCCAATATGCAGTAATTTACCACCTGCTATCGAATCGAACCAAAAATAAGAAAAGGCATTTGCAGAAGATGCCTGCAAAAGAGCAGAATCGTTATAGCAAATAAAGGTATCTGTTGTGCTTAGAACTTCGGGACTGTTAATGATTCGAAGGTCAGTTAAGGTGAAGCTGTCATTCTTTGTGTTTTGATCGGTTTTGCCATTGGGAAGAAATGTGAAAATGCTCAGGCTATAGCTGGAGTCAGCTGAGAATGAATAATTTCCCATTTGCACCGTATCGCTCTCCAGGTAATACAAGGGACCCTTATAGGTGATAGTATCTTGAATTTGCCCGTTGATTGATAATGCGATATACACACTGTCCAGTTTTTCAATCCCGAAATTACCCAATTCTACTTCCAGCTGAACCAGTCCGTCACATGAAGTTTCAGCGAAGCTGGGACAACTTAAAATCCCGGCATCATTGCTAAGCAATATAAACTCATCAGCTCCAATGTCAGTGAAATAAGGATTTCTTAAATCGCCATCAATATCGTATAATACTTTTTGAAGGGTGGTGCCGGCAGAATCTAATTCCATGGCCCTGGCATGCAAATCTGTTTTTGAGGTGAAATAAGGATCGGCTGAAACGGAACTGGAGTCATAGTTCGTAGCCTGTTGCCAGGCAGCTAAATTGGAACGATTGCCATTGTACCAGGCAAAATTTGCTGAAGTGGTGTAGAAATTATTGTAATTGCTTTTCAGGTTAGTGATCCCAAAATAGGAAACTGCATAACCTAAACCGGTATTCACCAGGTTATTATTGTAAATCCAGGTATTGCTGACATTGCTATTAATATAAAGTCCTGATGAAGAATTTTGATCATTGCTTATATGAATGCTGTTATTATAAATATTTGTAAAACTGCTCATATCCAGCCCAATACCTTTTACATTGGTGTTGCTTCCTCCCACATGGATAAAATTGTTAGAAATTAATCCCCTTGAGTTCACATTCCCGTTGGAGTAAGTGATATTGATTCCAAACCGACCTTTCTTTACATTTATTTTATTTCTTGAAATAACAAAATCTCCAAAAACATTCTGCATCTGTATGGCTGCAAAGGCAGAATAATTGGAGTTTGCCAGGATGCGGTTACCAATAGCTTGAAAACCTTGCTGATAAATGTTTTGCATGGCAATCATGTATTGATTCTCGAAGCTGTTGTTGGACACCGTATTATTTCTCGAATAATCGTTAAGTGACAATCCCGACAAATAAATTCCATAAGAACCATTCAAAATATTATTGGAGTCGAAAACCATGGAAGAATCAGAACTGATGTTATCGCCGGCATACACCACTGCAAAATCTGCCGAAAGGTTAACTGTGCTAACCCCAATAAGATTGTTTTTTATGAATTTCACCCCATGTGTTCCACCAACCAAATCCACTACGCGTCCATAAGTTGAGCCGTCGTTCATGATACTTAAATTTTCAAAGCTGATCCACGGACTTCCATTCTTCAGTGTATAATTTGCATACCACTGCCCGGCAGTAAAAGGAATATAGACACTATCTGTGCTCGTTTTCTCACCAATAAAGCGGATCCGGTTAGTAGCTGATGCTCCTTTGATGTCGTTGATACTCAGTTGATCAGGGTAAATACCAGCTTGTATGTGAAATTCCACATTCCCGCATACCCCAAATTCATGTAAAGCACTAACTGCATTGGCGATATTTTCATAATCGCCATTCATTCCAATCGTATAACTGCCAAACAGTGCCGTCTTAATTTTTCTTGTAATGAAGTTGTTTGCAGAATTGTCATCTGTTACTGAATTCGTTGTAATAATTTCAACCTCTATGTCGGTTTCTTTATTCTGAAACAAATAATTGGCTAAATTGACATCCACCACCTGTCCGGGATCAATTTGTATGAATTGAATAATGGGGGATGCATTTTGCTTAACACTCTGTGCATACCAGTTAAAACTTAAACGAAAAATGGTATCCAGTCCGAAGTTTTTAACACGTACAGAGATCATGGATGAATCACCCAGGCATGGAGCAACAGGATCGACTATTTGAGTGAGTCCTGCATCCAGCTTGTAAATATGAAATTCATCAGCCCCGATGTCCGGGTATAATGAATCCCTTAAATCTCCATCATAATCAACGATCACATCTGCCAGTACCAGTCCGGAAGAATCCAGGTTTTTATGGGTTACATGCAAATCGGTGGGTGAGAAAAAGCCCGGATTGGTTATGATGGAATTTGAATCCTGGTTGGTATAGAGCCACCAGATAGCCAGTGTATTGGTTGAATATCCGGCCCAGTAGCCCAATGGACAATTTGGAGTATAAAAGCAATTGTAATCGCTGCTCAATGAATCGTTTGTAAATGTAATAATACCAAATCCAAGACCCAGATTTGCAATGACATTATTCCGCATGTCTATATGAGATGTTCTTCCATTTACATTTTGAATATTGATCGCCCTGCCTGCGCTCCCCAAGCTAGTGGAGGTAATGTGTATGTTGTTATTGTAGACCTTCATGTAGTTTGACGTTTCAATAAAAATTCCAATAGCGGCCGTATTCCCTCCGGCATGAAGCATATTATTGGCGATCATCACTTCATTTCCCGGACTTGCGTTAATGGCATCGAACAACAGGCAAAATCCTTCGGAATAAAATGAAACCTTATTTTTGACAATTATTAGCTGATCAAAAGAAGATTCGATTTCAATCCCGATATAAGTGCTTGCAGCTGAATTGGATACGATATGGTTCCCTTCAATTTGCAATTCTTCCTGGTTCGAGCAGTAGACAGCGCTGGCATATTGATTGGAAAAACCATTATTCGTTATTCGATTAAAATTTTCAGGATTCCCGGATCCGGATAAATAAACTCCAACCGAGCCTGAGGTAAATGTATTTGAATCAAATATATTGAAAGTATCCCTATCGCCGGATGAATATATCAGGGCATAATTATCAGAAAATGAATTAATATTCTGACCAATAAACTCATTTTGAATAAACTGGTTATTTGAAGCCTCTCCGTCAATTTCGACTATTCGACCGTAATTTAAACTGGGATTGCTAAAATTGATTTCCCGGATTCTAATAAAATCAGCAGAATCCAGTTTCAGAATATAGTTGGCGTTAGCAGTGGCGGAGGAATAGGACCAGGCAACTGCTTTGTTTGGAGATGGTCTGAAAGTGATGGTATTGACTGCAGATGCTCCTGAAACTTCAGTAATCCTGATTTGCTCCTGGTAACTGTTGTCTGTCAGTTCAAAAACCACCGGACCATTGATACCCGAGCTTATGAGTGAATCAACAGCATTTTGAATGCTATTGAAATTAGAAGAAGCAGAACCAATCGTATAGTTTCCACTCATCTGAGCAAAAGTGCATACACTCAGGCTGAGAAAAAGAAAAAGGGATATGGTATTTTTCAAAATAGATGTCTGTTAATAAGGTACACTGAGTTCTAAATGTATATCATTGACTGAATATATTCAAGCATTATTTAACAAAATAGCAGGAAAGCAGTCGATATTAAAACCCAAGTATTATAAAAGGATAATTTTTCCGATTGCATGGAACATGCCTGATGTAATTTTCAATACATAAACGCCTCTTGGTTTATCCTGGACGTTCAGGCTGATTTGGTTTTCTCCCCTGGACTTATATTTTTCATACAGTATGACTTCACCATTGGAATTAATCAATTCCACATCGAAATCAAGTGCCGGAGGGATATGGACAAAAGCATGAATAACAGATGTAACCGGATTTGGATACACATTCAGGCTACTCCAAACTTCCTTATTGTTTTTTATTGAGCTATAATCAGCAGTATGAATACCTGTTGAATCCACTTCATAATCCTGGTGGTTAAACAAGGTATCTGTATCTGTTATGATGACTGTTCTGATGGTATCCTGGGCCAGGCCGGGAATATCAATAATAATAGAAAAAGCTCCGGTATCTATTTTATCAAATTCGAATATCCCAAATTCATTCGTTTTGGCTACCTTAACCACACCACCAGGTACTTTTTTAAGTGTCACATCGACGTCCTTTATTGGACCTGAACCTGCTCTTGTTCCATCCGCTGAAACAAATTTTCCTGATATATATCCATTGCCTTCGTCTATTGGGAAGAACTCCAGCAAATCAATGGAATTGTTATCGTAAGAACTGTCACAGAATGCAACGTCTACAACACTTGAATTGATCCAGTTTTCAATATTTCCCAGGTAGGTTCCTGCATAATTAGCTTCACCGCCGGCATATATCATGTATTTGCCCATCTCCACCATTTTGAATTCATAGAATCCGTTGACATCGGTGGCTACAGAATCAACCATCTGAAGTTTTTTTACATTGTTTTCATTCAGCTTGTAAAGTTTAACAAATGCCATGGAAGCAGGAAGTCCGCTGCTTAACACCTGCCCGGCAATACGGGCATCTCCGGATAACCTGGATAAACCCAATAGGGTAGAAAACCAGGCTTCATTTTTGGAAGAAATTTTTAAATGAAAAACCGTATTATCCATCAAACCATCAAATTGATCATAATATCGATAATTGAAACCGTCGAATTTAGCGACCCCGTCTACTGAACTGATCCACAAATGGTTGTTTTCGTCAAAAGACAGATCGGTCAGAGTAACACTTTTCGAAAAGGGGGACAGGTAAGTAGTCCAGCTGCTGCCATCATATTTACCTATATAATAATTTGCAGCTGCTATATTGGACAGAATAGCCCAAATGTGATCATCCTTGTCCAGTGCAATATCCGACAGATTATTAGCCGAGCTTTCTTTTGGAATGGTGGTAAACGAAGTGCCATTATATATAGAAAGGGGGCCATTATAGCTGGCGAAAACAACATTTTCACCAATGAATTCAATATCATGTATAAAATTATCACAGAGTCCATCGGAAGTGGTATAATTCATAAATGTGTCACCATCCCAATAAGTGACTCCATCTCCCCATGTTGAAAGCCAGAAATTTCCCAAATGATCTTGCTTGATCATTTTTATATCGTTGCTAATTAAACTGGAGTTGGTATCATTATACACATTTTTCTTTGAGCCCGCAATATCGTAATGGTAAAAGCCGAATGAATAATGCCCTGCATATACATCCCCCTTTTCATCAATACATACAGCGTAGTCAAAGGGTAGATTGAAATCACTGAACGCATCCCATATCCAATCTATGTAATAATGTATTCTGCCCTGGGTTGCAACAACCAGCCAGTCTTTTGAGTTAATTCCGATTTTACCGGGTTCATTCCCCTGGAAAAGAGAATCTTTAGCAAAATCATCCCAATTGCAATTTTGTGCGCTTGACTGAATCTGAAACAAGGAAACAATCATTATAAATAGTACAAATCTTTTCATAATAACAAAACTTGGATTTCTAAAAATAATTAACACTATTTAGAGTGTGTCTTATTTTCAAAATTACTACAAATTATTAAATACTCAGGGTTTTTGCCAGTTCAAACTACAGATTCCTGAAATTGACATGCATAAAAAGAACAGCTATGATAACCATTTTTCCTTCGTGGATATATCTATTTGGATTTAGCCCTTCTGACATTCTTCTTGACTGCAGGTGCTGTATTTTTAATATGTTCAATACAGCTTTCCAGATTAAGTCCTTTAGGATCAATCTCTTTGGAAATTTTATAGCTTTGTTTTTTATAGGAAATATAGGGCCCCCAGCGACCATTCAGCACTTTGATAATTTCCCCTTCATGCTGAAATTCATTAATAATGAGGTTCTTATCTTTCTCGCGTTTAGTCTTTATAATTTCAATGGCTTGTTCTAAATTAATTTCATAAGGATCCAATTCTTTTGGTATGGAATAGAATGCTTTATTATGGCCTACAAAAGGTCCGAAACGACCAATATTCGCAAAAACCATCGCATCCTCAAAGAATCCCAGGTCTCGGGGTAATTTGAGCAAATCCAGTGCTTCTTCCAGTGTGATGCTTTCAAGAAGCTGCCCTCTCTTTAAACGGGCATACCTGGGTTTATTATCTTGATCTTTACTGGATCCCAATTGAATGTAGGGGCCAAATCGTCCAAGTTTGGCACTGATTTCCAATCCAGTCTCAGGATCAGTTCCCAATAAACGTTCTCCACTGGAATTGTACAGAATTTTTTCAGCTTTGGTTACCAGGGGCTCGAAATCCTTGTAAAACAGGTCTATCATTTTCTGCCAGTCGACTTTTCCTATGGCAATATCATCAAATTCATTTTCTATTCCAGCTGTAAAATTATAATCCAGTATGCCACTGAAATTATCCACCAGGAAGTCATTCACTATCATGCCTATACTGGAAGGAGTTAGCTTGCCTTTATCAGCTCCGCTTATTTCAACTTTATTTTCCTCTTTGATTTCCTTTCCCACCAGGTTCAATACCGTAATTTGCCTTTCTTTTCCTTCTTTGAAATCTTTATTAATGTATTCTCTTTTCTGAATGGTTGATATGGTGGGAGCATAAGTGGATGGTCTTCCGATGCCTAATTCTTCCATCTTTTTCACTAATGAAGCTTCCGTATAGCGGAAAGGCGGGCGGGTATATTTTTCAGTTGCTGTTAATTTTGATAAGCTTAATTCCTGGCCTTTATTAATCGGTGGAAGCATTACATTGTCCCCATTGCCATTCTCATCATCAGTTGATTCAATGTAGAGTTTCAGGAAGCCATCAAATTTAATTACTTCTCCGGTGGCTGTAAATTGTTTTTTGTTCTGACTAATGTCAATTTTTACAAGCGTTTTTTCAATTTGTGCTTCTGTCATTTGAGAAGCAAGTGTCCTTTTCCAAATCAGCTCATACAATCGTTTTTCAGGAGAACCCATATTAATTTCCCTGGTCTGAATGTAAGTGGGACGAATGGCTTCATGTGCTTCCTGGGCTCCTTTGCTCTTGGTTTGATAATTCCGGCTTTTGGCATAGCTGTCACCGAAAATTGAAATGATCTCTTGCTTTGCAATGTTTAAAGCCATATCTGATAAACGAACAGAATCCGTTCTCATATAGGTAATATGTCCGGCTTCATAAAGCTTTTGAGCTACCTGCATGGTTTGAGCCACTGAAAATCCGAGTTTTCGGGAAGCTTCCTGCTGCAAAGTGGAAGTCGTGAAGGGTGGGGCAGGAAATTTTTTGGTAGATTTTTTATCGACCTGTGAAACTGTGAATACAGACTGAGCACATTCCTCCAGAAATACACGAGCTGTTTCCAGGTCCGGAATTCTCTCTATGAGTTCTGCTTTTATCTTTTTTTCACTTCTATTCTGATCAAGGATGATAAACTCGGCAGAGACTTTATAATAATTTGTTGACTTGAAATTAATGATTTCACGCTCCCTTTCCACGACCAGCCTCACTGCAACTGACTGGACTCTTCCGGCGGACAGGGCTGGTTTTACTTTTTTCCAAAGAACTGGAGAAAGCTTGAATCCGACCAGTCTGTCCAGAACCCTTCGTGCCTGTTGTGCATTTACCAGTGCCTGGTTTATTTTCCGGGGCTTTGAAACCGCATCAAGTATGGCATTTTTCGTTATTTCATGAAAAACTATTCGTTTTGTTTTTTCATCTGTTAGTCCGAGAATTTCAGCTAAATGCCACGAAATAGCTTCTCCTTCACGATCTTCATCAGTTGCTAGCCAAACATAATCTGCTTTATTCGCATCTGCTTTCAATTCCTTAATGATCTTTTGTTTTTCTTTTAGTATGGAATATTCTGGCTTATAATTGTCTCCCAGATTGATCGAAAGTTTATTGGTAGCCAGGTCACGAACATGCCCATTGCAGGATTTAACCTTAAAGTCATTTCCAAGGAATTTTTCTATGGTTTTGGCTTTCGCAGGGGATTCAACTATAACTAAATTTGTACTCATAATTTCTTTTCCATTTTTATCGAATGACGATAAATTTCTTTCTAATTAATTGGTTATCTGATTCTAAATACATAAAATATATACCAGACTTATTGACATTTATGTTGGATAAATCAAATTTAACAGGACTGGATGAGTTTAATTCTATTTGTTTTTCTTCGTACACAAAATTCCCAAGAATATCGCTAATGTATAAATTGACTTTCTTTTTAAAATTGGATTGCGTTTCAATGAATATAGCATGAGAGGCTGGAACTGGATACACTTTTACAGCATCATCTAAGTTGATCTGATCATTCAGAGAAGTAGTGCTATAAAATTTCAGGTCGTCAATATACAGGTTGTTTCCTCCGATACTGAACAAGGCTACCTTAACAAGAACATGACTTTCACCTACATAATTATTCAGGTCCAATACAAAGTCTCTCCATTGAGAATTAGACTGAGGAATAAACTGGGTGCTAACATATTGCCCGGATGTTGGCAAATTCACCTGGTTTATGATGGTGCGTAGTGACCAGTTTTCTCCACAGTTTTTAGAAACATAAACGCGAAGTATGTCTTTCGATTCCTCATTTTTTTGTGCATGTGCATATTTGAAATGCATGGCAGGTGATGTAGTATTTCGTAAATCAACGGGTGGAGTGATGAAAAAGTATTCTACATTTTCAAGGGTGCTGTAAAAGTTATTCAAATAAAATGAATGATTCCCTTCAATGGAAGAAATGTTAGTCCGTTTCCAGCCGACATTATTTTTTTCCTCCTGAATATACCAGTAATCATCTGCATAAGCAGGATCTTCAAAATTTTCTTTATAAGCGATATCATTTGCCTTGTCAGGATAAATCATGACCACTTCAGATTTAACGATGCTATCTTTTCCTGTGGTGGTGCTTACTACCAACTTGGCGTTGTATTTTCCTGCTACACTATACTGAACTACAGGATTTTGAACATTTGTGAAATAGGGAGTACCTCCTTCAAAATACCATTTGTAATTAATATCTGAAGATCCATGCGATTGATCCAGGAATTCTACACCTGAATTTATACAATGTGTATTATCGACAACCTGGAAATCAGCAACAGGTATGCAACTATATGAAGCACTTGAATTGACCCCTGTAGCTACTAAATTTGAAGAAGTTGTCAGTGTATTTCTGTAGGCAGATGCCAGGTAAAAATCCACCACTTCTTTTTGTCCTTTGGTGAACATCAGCCTGCAGGAAGTATAATCCATGTGATTTTCATTCATATCCGGCAAATCTGGTGAATCGTTGTGGCAGGAATTTTTGTTGGGATCGCAACCATAGCTGTCATCATCAACAGGTGGGGTGTCACAAACACGGTCACCTGATGTTTCACAATTTCCTCCGCAACTGCCTTGAAAAGTGTGGAAAAGACCAAGATAATGTCCAATTTCATGTGTCAGGGTTCTGCCCCCGTACATATGATAATCAGAGCGGATAACAATGCCGTCTTTGGAGGGATTGGAAATGGAATTTGTCGGAAAAGTGGCAAATCCTAAAATGATTCCTGATTGACCATAATTATAGATGCTCCGGACTATCCAAATATTCAGGTATTTTTTGTTATTCCAGCGAATCAGGCTTTTAACATTATCCCTGGCATTGATCGTTAATCCGGAATAGACCCTATTAATACCATCAGTGCATTTACCATCCGGGTCAATTTTTGCCAATCGAAATTCAATATTGAGATTTGCATACATAGGTTTGAATAATTCCCTGATATACATACTGTCTTCATTTTTGCCCTGGAAATCATCATTTACCTTATGAATTAAAGAATGCACTTGTTCATTGGTGATATTTTCAGTTCCTCCCTGGTGAATAATGTGAACGACTACAGGAATGATCCTTAAATCCGCTCTGCGCTGGGCTTTAAAGGGACTCAGATCTCTTGAATTTAGATGCTGAATGAAGTCTTCATAAGCCTGTGGATTATTATTGAAATATTCCTGATGATAAAAATCAGTGCCACATTTAGCGTGGTCATACTCTTGAGAAAAAGACCAAAAGGGGATAATGAGGGATGTAAACAGGATAAATCTTAAGGTGGATTGTATCATTATATTTTCTTAAACATTCAAGATGTTTGAATTAATCTTTAAATAAGTGCTTGCCTATACTCAAAAGTTATTCCAAAAACTCTATACCATTAATAACAGCTTAATTTTAAGCGTTGCAAAAATAGAAGTAAAAACCCAGCTTACAAATTTATTATCTGCACAATAGCAAGGTAGGGTTATGTCCGCAGGACTTCTATAGAGTGTTGTGAATTGAAAGTTGAGAGTTATGCCAAAAGCATCCTCTGAAGGAGTCATTTGAACCTTCGGGAAAGGTTAAAAGTTTCAATGTTCGCTATTCATAATTCGTTATTCTTTTATTAAGTCAAAAGGCAAAAGTTTAAAGTTAAAAGTATGCAAAACTGATGGGTTGATAGTTTCAGATGTAGAATATTTAATATCGAAGTTTTAATAGACTACTTCATCATTGGATATTCGGTGTTCATTATTGGTTGAATTTAAGAGTTAGGGGTGGCGATCAATCGGCAATTTCTCTTTTTCAGATTTGGCAATAATTACAGCACCACAGGTATCACTCCATACATTGGTAGCTGTTCTGAACATATCCAGAATTCTGTCGACGGCCAGGATCAGTCCAACTCCCTCTAGCGGTAAACCAATTGCAGAGAGAATAACAGTGATCATTACCAATCCCGCCATAGGTATTGCGGCCGCTCCAATGGAAGCCAGCAAAGCGGTGATCACAATTATTATTTGCTGGATGATTGTCATTTCTATTCCATAAGCCTGTGCAATAAACATGGCAGCAACACATTCATAAAGTGCAGTGCCGTCCATATTAATAGTGGCTCCTAAAGGAAGAGTGAAACTTGAAATTTTTGAAGAAACTCCTGAATTTTTCTCAACAGCCGTAATGGTAAGGGGCAATGTGGCTCCCGAGGAAGACGTGGAAAATGCGGTCAGAAGAGGGGAGGACATATTGTTAAAATGTTTAAAAGGTTTGGCCTTTCCTACATATTTGACTAACAATGGCAGTGTAATAAACATATGAATAACAAGTCCTGCCAGCACCACAAACATATAAAGTCCCATTCTCTGAGCCAGTCCCCATAAATCAGCTTGCTCAGAGACAATTTTTGCCACAATTCCGAAAATTCCAAGCGGCGTGAATTTAATGACGAAGAGAGTTAATTGCATCATCACATCAAATACAGAATTAAAGAAATTCGTCATAATTCTTTTGTGGGAATCTGAAACTTTGGAGATAAAAAATCCAAAAAGAACAGCAAAGCAGATAATAGAAAGCATTTGGTTTTCAGCAAAGGCAGCGAAAATATTTTCTGGCACGATTTCCAAAAGAGTTTGCCCAAGGGTTTTATCTGTCAGGAATAAACCTTCAACTGATCCAGAAAAATTTAAATCGGCTCCCACTCCCGGCCTGAATATATTGACTAAAAATAATCCGGTAACGATAGCAAGTAAACTAGTGGAAATATAGTAGGAAATAGTTTTTAGACCCAACCTGCCCAGGTTATCTGCCGAACCAATATTGCCCACTCCTGATATAATGGATGACAAAATGAGGGGTATAATTAGCATCTTCAGCGCTCTAAGAAATAAATCTCCCATCCAGCTGATAGCCCATACGGGTTTGTTGTCATAAGCCTGTCGGATGATAATTTTCCTGTATGGATTCAGCTGATCCTTTCCCATCAATTCATTTAATTTATTATTAAATGTTACCTGGTCATTGAAATCGGTGTACTGTAAAGATTCCAGTTCGACAAGCATTTCTTCAGGCATATCGATCTCGCGGAATTTCTCCATGGCTTTTGGAGTTATATGGTAATTGGTTTTAAACAGCATACCATAAATGATGGCCAGAATCAATGCGACCAGTATTTGCCAGTGGAGTGGGAATTTTTTCATCTATTCTGCATTTAGCTAAATAAAGCTTATTCTAATAATTCTACAGCTTGCAAATGTATATGTATTAATTGAAAGAGGCCGACTCAAAATTAATTTTACATCTCTTCAAAGCAGCAAATGAGAGTTGGCAATACACTGATATTCAAACTGAACAACAATTCTCATTGATGTTCATCCAAATCGTTTACCGGAATTTAAAAATTTGTAATAATTGAAAAAATAGTATTTTCGCAATCGATGCCGATGTGGCGAAATTGGTAGACGCGCTACGTTCAGGACGTAGTGTCCTTACGGACGTGCTGGTTCAAGTCCAGTCATCGGTACTATTTTAAACCGCTTTATTAAGCGTTTTTTTGTTTTTATAAAACATTCAACCCTGACAGGATTCTGAACCCTGTCAGGGTTTTTTAAGATAAATTATTATCTTCACTTTTCTTTTAAAAATTAAGGAATTAAATTGACCGGCACTTTTCAAAATATCCAGGCAGGAAAATTAGATAAAGAGCTTGTTTATATAGCTTCACGAAGCAGTGGCCCGGGTGGGCAGCATGTAAACAAGGTCAGTACCCGCATTGAACTTCGATTTGATGTGCTGCAATCTGCTTTGCTGAATGATGAAGAAAAGCTATTGCTTTTCAGGAAACTGAAAAACAAAATCAACAAGGAAGGAGTATTGATTCTGGCTTCTCAATCGTACCGCTCTCAAATAAAAAATAAGGAAAATGTAAGGGATAAGTTTTATCAGTTGCTTGACAAGGCGTTATCAAAACCTAAAGTGAGAAAAGCGAGTAAACCATCTGCTTCAGCTATTGAAAAACGCCTGGCTGAAAAACATATGCAGGCTGAGAAAAAAAAAGGCAGGCAATTACCGGATGAGGATTAATACATATAAAATACTACAAAACCGATAAAAAACAAGTAAAACAAATGTAAGAAAGGCTTTAAATTACATCCGGCAGCCCTAGCTGAAATTGCTTTTTGATTCCTTCAAAAACTGCAAATAAATAATATAAAAAATGGCATAAGCTTGTTGCTTATAAAGAGAGATTCTGGCATGGAAACAAGAATTAATTTTTAGCACTTATCCACATAATTATTATCCTTGATTATTCATAACATCTTTAGATTGCATATAAAAAACATTCGAAAGTTATGCATATAATTAAGTACCAGTTTAAAACTTGCATTTCCATAATTTAATTTATTATTTTTAAAAAATATTTTCACGATTGTGGAAAAAGTAGTAATATAGCCGAGTAATTTGAGTAGCTTTTTTATAAAAACGATT
>JADHTG010000050.1 GCA_016776505.1 Bacteroidota bacterium | reverse complement strand
CTTTGTTTTACCGGAATTGATGATTCAGACAAATCTGAATTTATGAGGATTGAGAATCCATTTTCTACAGAACTTCTCATTAATATCCCTGTTAATTGTTTCACCTATGTGAATTTAATCGTAAGGGATGTGATAGGTCGGAAAGTATATGAGCATCAATTGAACATTCCGGATCGTTTTCAAATTAGAATAGAAACTTCAAGCTGGGGAAATGGTGTTTACTTGGTTGAACTCCATTCTGACCACGGAACACTATACTCAAAAGTGCTTAAACAATAAGATCAATATTTTGTCAATTCATCTCTTGGAAGCTAAGCTTAATCAATGCCCCATTCTAAATTTGAACTATTTCTTTGCTGCTGAATACTTTTGATATGCTTTTTCTAATCTCTGGTCAAAACGATATCTGGTATTTGCAGGGCCATTGTATTTGTTGGCAAATTCTTTCCAGTTATGTTCCTGAATGTCCTCAATTAATTTACGGTTCACCAGGTATTGACAAAAGGCCTCCAATTGTTCTTTCTCTGTTTTATACAAATTGAAAACAAATTCATTTACGTTATTAAAACCGCATCTTTTGTAGTCGTAACCTGAAAGTTGAAACATGCCCCAGTTGGTAGATAAATAGGCTGATTCCTTTTCAATACTTTTTGCTATTTCCAGGCGTTCATATTCCTTTTCATTATGCCGGATGTATTTCCTCGACCACCTGGGATAGACGATATCAGGATATTTTTCTACCAGACTATTGGGATCGATATTTCTTTTTTCAAGCTCTTTCCAGAATTTCTGTCCGTGAAAAGCAATGCTGGGTTTCCCCTCAGCATAAAAGCCTTTTGCTTTTGCTTCGACTTCAATAACAGCCTTTAGGACAGCTAGGTCTATTTTATATTTATTCGCAGCATCAATGATTTCATTTTCGGTTAACTCTTTGCCTTTTTTGATTGATTTTTCACTGATCTGCTGTTCAATTCTTTCTTGCTCTGTACTAGATTTCTTTATATCAGCAACCTGTTTAATTTTGTCCTTGATCTTGCTTAATTTGGGAATAATTGCTTTAACTGGAGATTCTTCTTTTTGCTCACTGCTTTGTTGCACAGGTTTTGATTGCACTTGTTTTGGCGAATGCTGAGTGTTTCGCTTCATATGACCGATGAAGGTATTTATCTTCCGTCTGTGTTCCTCCTTATCCGTTTGGTGTCTCGGTGTCAATGTTGGTTTTCCAGGCACTTCTTCAATAAATAGAGTTTCAGTCGGGAATGCCCACCTGATTTTTAATTCTTCTGCCAGCTTCATGATAAGAATGAGTAATTCATGCCTGTATTTTAGTTCCAGTTGCCATGTTTCAGAAATAAAAAACACATACAGCATGACGTTAATCGAATAACTTCCTAGGCTGTTTAATTGAACGATATAATAATCTTTTCGGGTATGTGGATGTGTCTTAATGATGGCACGAATACCCTCGATAAAACTTTCCACTTTTGCAGGAGGCGTGTCATAGGTTAAGCTAAGGTCTGTTTTAAACCTTCTGTATTCCCGAAGACCCATATTATCGATAGCCAAATCCGCTAGCTTTCCATTCGGGATCGAAATGAGGGAATTTTGAAAGGTGCGAATCCTCGTAGATCTGAATCCTACTTCTTCAACAGTGCCGTCCACTGAATCATTTATAATCCAATCTCCAATTTGAAAGGGTTTGTCGAGGAATATCATTAGCGATCCAAACAGGTTTTTTATTGTATCCTGGGCTGCAAGAGCAAAAGCGATACCTCCAATTGAGATACCTGCAAGCAATGCCATTATATTAAAATCCAGGTTTTGAAGAATAAATAATACACCAATAATGACGATAAATACTTTCATGGATTTTGTAACTAATGGAACCAGTTGGTCATCTAAAGTACTTTCAGACTTGATCGCCGCTCTGAACATATAGGTGGAGAGAACATCAACTAATCGATAGAGCATGATGATGACGAACAATGATATGATAACCGTGTCGATAATGATCAACACCTTAGTTGCTTTTGCACCAAATTGCAATAAAGGAATGAAAATAAGAAAAAGCAGGGATAAAAGTAAACCACTTAAAGGTTTGGATAAAGGTTTTATAAATGTTTTAGCCAGAATGGGACTGATAAATCTCTTCACTATCCTGTATATGAAAAACCCAAACACCCATCTGAAAAGAAAATACAGTATAGTTGAAAGTAGAAAGATAATTAACATGCCAAGCCATTGCCAAATTCGTATTCCCAAAAATTTATCGGATCCTGCTTTTGGTAAAAGTGTTAAGAATTTATCAGTACCGAATTTGAATATGCTTTTGTGAATATTTGGTATCGCATCAACAGTTGCTTCAGAATAAAGCCATTTATCACCTATCTTTTCAACATAGATGATTGACAGTTCTTGAAATGGAATATATAGGGCATTTAAACTAACACTATCTTTATAATGAGTATTTATTGGAAGTTTGGAGTACTGGATAGATAATCCCTTGCTGTCGTATATCTGTTTTAGTTTAATGGCTAGGTTTTTAGCTTCTTTAATATCCCCTTTGTAATTCAGAGTAGAGGCAGCTCGATTCAAATCGAAATGAGCTTCTTTCAGACTTTCCATATGCGTATATATCGTATTATGGGGATTTTTTAAATTGAAATATTGTTTGTTTGCAGATGATTTTACAACAATAACACTTAGTATTAATGTAACAATTAAGGTTCTAATCTTCATTTGATTAATTTACTTTTTATGAGAGAAGTTTTTTATTATGAGCCTCTCACCAGAGTTGAACTGGCGACCTACTAATTACGAATCAGTTGCTCTACCACTGAGCTAGAGAGGCAATTATCACTAATGGCTTCAAATTTACGACTTATTAAAATTATAATTGATTCATTTTAAAAAGAGTACAAAATGCCAGTCTATTCTCCAATAGAAAATTTTGGTTCAAATATGCTTTTATTTCCGCTCACCTTATCTTTAATACAAAGCCTGAAAGTATATTCACCCACTTTATCTTCAGAGCTTGCCTGCCATACCGCATATAAAAAAGGAATTGTATCCTTTTCATAAGTGATATGCTCTTTACCAAGATAATTTTTTTTTAAAAAAACTCTTTTTTTCTTTCCATGGATAATCTCCACATCCATATTTAATTGGTATTGCATATCCCTGTTTGCAGTAAAAGGCCCAATATTGAAAAGATATAGGAGAATAGTTTGTCCTTTCTGAAAATTTGCACCTGGAACCTGAATTTGAGAACCATATTCATTCAATTGATAGAACATATATCCTTCAGTATCCAGATCATTCGTTGAATTGCATGATAATAAGAAAGAGGCAAAGCTTAAAGCGATTATAAGGGAACTAAATCTTATCATTGTCACATTTTAGCTCATCTCAATCAAGATTAATCTTTTCCTTAACCAGGGATGAAGTCCGGGAAATTGTAATTCTTGATATAAGTTCACCTATAAAACCTGCCAAAAATAAGATCACACCTATAAGCAGCATCAGCAATGCGATAAAAAACAAAGGTTTATCAATGATATCTCTGCCTATATAGGAATCATGAAAGCGGGCATAAAACTTTTCTCCAATCAACCATACAGTGATAAAGAATCCAGCCAAAAATGACAGAATTCCAAGACTGCCAAAAAAATGCATAGGACGCTTACTGAATTTCGAGACAAATATGATAGACAATAGATCGAGAGGACCCCGAATAAATCTTTCCCAACCAAATTTTGTCTTTCCATATTTACGGGCCTGGTGTGAGACCACTTTTTCTCCAATGTGACTAAATCCCTGCCATTTTGCTAATACAGGTATGTAGCGATGCATTTCTCCGTAAACATGAATGCTTTTTATTACGTCAGTATGATATGCTTTAAGTCCACAATTGAAATCATGCAGTTTTATGCCCGTTATTTTCCTAGTTACCAAATTGTACAATTTTGTTGGAACCGTTTTGCTCTTAGGATCATATCTTTTTTTCTTCCATCCAGATACGATATCGAAACCCTCATTTTTAATCATTTTGTATAATTCAGGAATCTCTTCAGGGCTGTCCTGTAGGTCCGAATCCATTGTGATAACTACTTCCCCTTCCGATTGTTGAAATCCTTCATTTAATGCGGCTGATTTTCCATGATTTCGTCTGAAACTGATGCACTTTATAGATGAGTTCTTTTGAGAGAGAGATTTAATGACAGCAAGAGAATCATCCGTACTTCCATCATTAATAAATATAATTTCATAAGTGAAATTATGTTCATTCATCACCCGCTCGATCCACTCTGCAAGTTCCGCCAGGGATTCCTCTTCGTTTAATACAGGTATGATCAGGCTTATATCCATGAAAGAGCTAGTTTATCGGAACCTCATTAATGTCTTTTTTTACAGCTGCAGCAATAATGAGTGAGATCACTCCATAGAACAAAATTGTTAAACCGAAATATTTTATCGCCCTGGGAAAGGTGTATGTAAAGTCTTTGGATTCAACCATTTCAATCATTTCATCTTTCTGTGCATCTTCAATGGGTGATTTATCAAGTTGCCTTTCCATACGTTCTATGGCAGCAATTTGTACTTTCTCTGCATATTCTTTATCAATAACTGTATAAAGCAATACATTAAATATGGATGATAATAGGGCAACTATAATAAATGTTGATATGGCTGTCGAAAAAGCTTCAGTAAAAGTAATCACCCCATCAAGTTTTCTCCGAAATTCTTTCACAGCAACAATTGTAAGAAAAATAATGAGTGCAAATATTAATAAATTTGCGAAAGAATTGATCCACCACTGGCTTTTGAAAGCTAAACCAATTGTATAGAAGATAGTTGCCGAGAGTACAGAAATTAATCCACACATGAGGCCGTATTTTGTTGCGATTTTAATCATGTTTATAAATTAATCAATTAAAAAAATATAAAGTATTCTAAAGACTTTGTCAAAATTAGTCAATTTTAAATAGACGCATAAAAAATTTATAGATATTATCGAAATAACCTGATGATCAATATTTCACATAAAAGAAAGAACAATACGAAAAGGATCAGCAGTTTCCAAAATGCCTTTCCATGATTTATTTCATCTATCCTTGAGCTCACTTTATCTGAAGATGTATTTAAATATTCAATGTGATTTTTTTCTGTAAATAGCTGAAGTTCCTCTCTTGAATAAATATCCGTATTAGATTCCCTTCGGTTCGCATTAATGGCCACTTCAATCAAGTCCGGTCCGGATGATTCTGAACTTTGCAGTTGATAAAAACCCGCATTTAAAAATTCATCTGTCAGGTAAAAATAAACTCTTCCATCAATCATTTTGAAACTTGGTATGAATTCCCTTTCATCCTGCCTGAATTTGAGGGTTTTTGTTTTTAGCCTGAGTTCAGGAATGAAAAAAGATCGGTCTTTTCCAACTTGATAAGAGATGGAAGCAGGTGTATTATGATATAATGCGGAATTGTACATCATGGGCAAAAACAACCATTGAGTATAAAAATTGCTCCAGCCGGGATCTGCCGGAGCACTAATCACGAAAACATTTCCTTTTCCTGCCTGACTTATACTGAAAAACGGATCTCCATTTTCGAGTGTTAACAAACTGACCTCCGCATAGTACCTGTTTTTACTCCTGGAATAATATTGATAAACAACTGGTAAGTCAACTTGGGCTTCAATATTTTCCAATATATTTTTCAGTAGCGGATGTTCGTAATTAAGCTGATTAACTTTTTGTTTAATTTTTACTTGTTTTTCAAAAGGACTGATCAGCAAATCGTTAAAAAGCTGAGTGTATGTTTCCGTCTTGAATTCAGATTTGGACGGAGGAATTATTAACAGATTTCCACCATCCATCACATATTCTATTATTTCTGATCTGATGATGGATGGGATTTCAAGTAATCCGCTGATAATGATCAAATCTTTATCCACCATTTTTTGCTGGTTGAAAGAGGATGGAAAAATTTCGTCCATATCAAAATAGGGATCCGTTTTGAATACGGAAGAAATGAAAGGATTATTTTCATTTTTAATAAGTAGTATATTGCTTTTATTTTTGATAAAAAAACTTAAATAATAAATGTCATCAAAAGTGATGGGATAGTCATCGATGGAGATAATGCCCGTATTCCATCCCGCCCGATTCAGCTTGAAATCAATTATGAACACCTCTGTGGTATTTGCTCCTAAACTAAAACTACTTAGTTTTTGAATGCCATTCAAATTAAGCCGCAGACTGCTTTTTTCAAGATCCTGATCCGATTTGTTGGAAATTCTCACCTGCAAAGATGCGTCCTGATTCATATTCAGAATAGGACTGGAGAACCATGCTGAATCAATGGAGATGTTATGTGTATTTATGGGCTCTTCCTGTACCAAGTAATAATTGGATAAACTATCGTAATCTATCTTATCCAATGATGCAGTACTCTTCTGGAAATCGGATATAAGATAAACATCGTGAGAACTTATATTATTTGAAGTTGATTTAATTTTGTTATTAATTGTATTGAGTTTCCTTGAATGTGTTGAAATCTGTAATTCTTCAAGAATTGAAATAGCCCTCTCCTGGTTTGTATACTTTTCTTCTTTCAATTTTAGATCATTGGATAAAACCTGAAATTCATCATTAATCTGGTATGATTTAACAATTTCAATTGCAGTTTTCCGCGCTTGTTCGAACAATTTATCTTGCTTCCCGATATTTTCCATGCTGGAGGAATTGTCTACATATATGCTTATTGATCTCTTTCCTATGCCTGAATGCTGAACACGATTAGGGAAATAAGGTTGGGCAAAGGCAAAAACAAGAAAACCAATGGCTAAAAGCCGGCAGGCAAGGATAAGGTAATGTTTGAGTTTTGTTTTTGTTTGTTTTTCATTTTTCAAGGATTGGATGAAACCAATGTGGCTGAAATAAATGGTTTTAAATCTTCGAAAATGAAACAGATGGATGATAATAGGAATGCTAAGCAGGCTAAGAGCCCAGAGAAACTTAGGGTATAGAAAAATCATGATTTTCTAACTGCAATTTTCAGACAAAAAAAAAGCTTCCGAAATTTGGAAGCTTTTAATAGGATAGTATTGTTTTATTTAGATATTTTTACATCTATTGTGATCGTTCCGATATTTGAATAATCCGGACTAATATTGGTTACACGGAATATCCCATATTTAAATTTGGAAGTTTTAAAAACAACAAAAGTAGCCTGTCCTCCACCCGTTCCATCAGCCAAATAATTGGCCAGTTCTTTTTCAGGAGTTGATGCAGTAGCATATATTTGGCTTAAGCGTGTATCAGTCAGTTCACTCCATTCAAGTGCAGGCATGGAGGCAATTAATTTAAACCTGGTTGCATTCCGGTTCGACCACTCTTGTACGAGCAATTCACCTATTTTACCGGCTCCGGTTCCAAAAACATCAATATTATCTGGAGATGCAATGGTGGCGGTATTTATCGAACCATAGAAATAGATCAGATCGATCGTTGACTGACCACTTGTTTTTGCTTCTTCAATGGTAAATATGGTGTTTGTTGAAGTGGCATAAAAACCTCCAACATCATTATTTCTTTGAGCCCCAAGAACAATTCCTTCAAATGAATTTAAGCCAGATAGATCTTTTACGGTAAGGATGTAAGTTTTTGAACTCTTCAATGTACTTATATCTTCGACTGTAATGCTAATGGTTATAATATCGTCTTCTTTCACAGTAGAAGGAACATGAAATTCGTAATTAATGACAGTAAACTTAGTTTCAGTGGCTTTCACATCCCATGTGGTATCCCAACTTTCTCCTGTGCTGTAGGAAGCGCTGAACTTGATATTTTTCAAATCTGAATTTGTAACAGCATTTGCAGTAGCTTCAATATGGAAACTAACAAGTTCTCCTTTAGAGACATCAAACACCGTCTCTTGCGGAGGGTTGACAGCAAGTTTTGGCAACTTAGAATCAGGGACATCAGGGATATCGGGATCTTTGCATGACCAAAATCCAGCAGCAAGGAATAGTATAAATCCAGCAGCCAGTAAATACTTGTGATGTTTCATTATAATAAAAAATTACTTTAAACCAATTTCTATCTTATGGCATTCTCAAATTCAGGTTTATCCCAATAATTTCGGAATTCCAGATCTTCTTTTGCACGTTGCCTGATACTTCCATCTAATTTAATCGCACGTGTCAAACTGGTTGTGAGTAAATCAACATCTTTGGATCTTGCACCAACAATTGCTCTCAGGTAAAAATCGTTAGCTGATTTGTCATCAATTTTATCAATAACATTTTTAGCTCCGTTGTAATCCTTTTGCAGCGTATAGGCCAGTGCACGATTATAGTCATACCTGTCTCCTTCAAATGTTTGAATTGACAACTCATAATCGGCCGTCTTGATATATAGAATGCCTTTGTTATTTCTAACATCAGCACCTGCAGCAGCGGCTTTGTCATAAATATAAAGAGCTGTATCATAATCTCCTTTGATCCTGTAGCAAATACCGGCATTTTGCAGAATTTCCTTTGTATTCGGATATTTCTTGTTCAGGTTTGTTAAAATATCAAGTGCATCATCATATTCCCCTTTCAGAATGTGGACGCCTGCCAGGTTATTTAAGCCAATATATTCATCAGGATATTTCCTGTTATAGTATGAATATAAGTTAGCCTGGTCATCAAGATCTACTGTATTAAAGGCAAGATAAAGTACCTCCTGCTTGTTATAAAACTGATCCAGTTTGTTGTCATGATACAATTTAGATAGTATATCCAGGTCACGAATGATTGATTTCGCAGTCATCGCAATTTCAGTTTTCCTCAACTTAGGAAGAATGGTTGTTGCAAGAACTTCCCATTGACCTAATTTTCTGATATTGGCTTCTTTTTCATCCAAAGGCAAATCAGATGCAATGATTTTAAGGATATCTTCCTTAATGCTTAAATCGCTTTTTGAAATAAGTTGCTTTAATCCTTCCCAATCTTCATAGGTTTGATCTTTCTTGTAAAATCCAGAATCATAAACCTGCTCAAAGCCAATTTCACTAAGTCTCTTAACCATATAAGCATAAGATACTGACTTCCTGGTTTTAGCAAGGAACTCATTCCTGTCAAAAGCTCCGTCAGGTGAAGCCTGCGAATGCATGGTGATACCTTCAATCTGGAATCCTTCTTTGATGACTAAATCGAATACAGGATTCAGAACAAAAGGTAATTTAAAGTCTTTACTTTCAGTTTGTCCCTTTTTAATGATATATTTATCGTTCTCATAATAAATGACACCATTTGCGACAATCCGAGCAGGTGTAAAACTACCAGCAATTCCTATTGTTTCTGTAGGTTGTACAGTTTGTGATGTAGCAATTACACCATCTGAAATTTTATATTTTTTTACATCACAAATGCAATTGTCAAGCTCATCATATTCGGAATCGATCTTATAAGATCCTACCAGATAAATAGTAGAATTCTGCATACCTGGCTCATATCTTAGTTTTTCACGATAAGGAATGGTTCCGCCGGAGCTGTAAGGAATGACATTAGAAGAGGGTATTTTATTATTCTGTAAATCCACTTTTTCTCCAGCGAGAAGAAGAGGCGTCATAAAAATACTGTCAGTTCTATAAGCCAAGAAAGGATCAAGTTTCAAAATCGCTCTCTTGTGAAAATAATTTTCTGGGACATATGCATCAAAATAAACATTGATACTATCAGCATGTACTTCAAGTACATCGTCAACAATCTTAATTTTTACCTTGTCGAGATCTTTCTGCATTTTTTTAAGCGGATTACATCCGTAAAATGACAGAAATAAGATGCTCATCCCAATAATAAATAACTGCTTCCTGTAATTAGCAAGGTTTTTCATATTCAACGGTTTTAGGTTATTTTTGTGATGAATTAAAAATGCATTTATTCGCAAATGCAAAACTAAGAAATTTTGAGATACAAACAATTAATTATCTTATTTTTTTAGAAGAAGTATAATTAACCAAATCAACAATTACCCCATTAATTTCACTGTTTAGAAGGGTAAATCCGGATTTAAATTTGTAAATCAGTTTATTTCTAATTATTCTTGCGGTTTATACAATAAATTTTTAGCTTTTAAATATAAACAAAATTGGCGACATACTTTTAAATGGTGTAAATAATGATTAATCCAATAGTTGAGCTTAAAAATGCCAACATCTATCAACAAGATATACTTATTTTACATGATATTAATCTGACGCTTCTTCCCAGGGAGTTTGTATACTTAATCGGGAAAACCGGAAGTGGTAAAAGCACTCTCATGCGTGCTCTCTATGGTGATCTGTTTTTGGCAGAAGGAGAGGGAAGTATTGCTGGCTTTAATCTTAATAAATTAAAAAAGAAAGAGGTCCCTTTTTTAAGAAGAAAATTAGGAATAGTATTCCAGGATTTTCAGTTATTAATGGATAGAAGTGTCTTTGAGAATTTAAAATTTGTATTGAAAGCGACCGGCTGGAATTCAGAAGATCTTATTCTGAAAAGAATCGAGGAAGTTTTAAGGCAAGTTGGATTAAACACCAAAGGATTCAAAATGCCATTTGAACTTTCTGGTGGTGAACAGCAGCGTGTTGCAATAGCCCGTGCCTTATTAAATGATCCCAAAATACTATTGGCTGATGAACCTACTGGAAACCTGGACCCCGAGACTTCCAATGAGATAATTGCTTTATTATTTGATATCGTAGAAAGTGGGTCTACAGTGTTTATGGCAACACACAACTATAAAATAATAGAAAAATTCCCTTCAAAAATATTGAAACTGGAGGGAGGTAAAATTCATGAAAAGTCAACCGTTTGAAGCGCATCAATCAGGATCTGAACATTCTTTTCATTCGAAAACTCCCTGTCTAATAATTGGCTTCTTAATAATTGCATTTCAGCAGTAAAATCTCTATTAAAATACTGATTTATCAGTTCAATAAAATCCTTTTCATTGTGTGCTGTCAAACATAAATGGTCTAAGCCTGTGTCTTTTACCATTTTATTATTCACCAGGCAATGTCGTCCCAAATACAATGCATTGATTAGTTTCAGCTTTATGCCGGTGTCCTGAAAGGTGGGAAGAATATTTATTTGAGCATTTTTGATCAGGTCATAAATCTCGTTCAATTTAGGATTAATGATATCTATATGGCTATATTTCTTAACCAAACGTTTCAGTTTTATGGAAGCATTTGTTCCCGCAATAATACAAGGCATTGAAATTTCTGAAAATATTTTTTCCACGAGAAAAATAGCTGCCTCATTGTTTTCTCCAACACCTAAATTTCCATGATATAAAATGTAGCTGCCACGGCCTGTTAGAGAATTAACTTTTGTATTCGGATGAAAAACCGGTAAATAAAAACTGTTGTTGTGCTTAAGATTTAAAATGATCTGATCAGCAGGTGATATAGAAGCAATACAGGTCGCCTGATCTAATATTTGCTGATAGTTTCTTAGTCTTGCAGCCTCAATACTAAAATAATAGCGCCTGAATATGTTTTTTTCCACTTTAGCCAAATGCATATAATATAAATACTCAATGTTATGCATTCTTACGATCCTGAGTCTTTGTTTGATACTGGGATCATTCAGATAATAAGAGCAATGTAAGCCTTCAAACAGGATAGGGTGGTTGTTGCGGTTGAGATTATTTAATAGTTTTTTCGCTCTTCGGGTTTTTACGATGTAGGGAATATTCAGGTTGAATATATTTCCAAATGTTTTACGTGAATAATAGAACACTTCTTCACAAATATCCTCCAGTTCCTTGCTATTCGTTCTGCCATATTTAAAAGCGTGCAAATGAATCTTTACTCCCCTGCCGGTAAGTGCCTTGATCTTGTAATACACATCTATTACTCCTCCATAATTGGGTGGATAAGGAATGTCGAAGGAAACTACGTTTATGTGTAAATCAGATGTTTTGGTAGACATCAAGGAGATGTTTTTCTTCGTTTTGCCAATTATATATTTTTCTTGCCTCTAAACAATTATTCACCATCGAATAATACAGATTGTGATCGTTTAGCAGAAGCTCAATAGACTCCATGATTTTCGCTTCTTGTAAATCACACAACAAAGTAACTTTAAATTTTTCATTTACCAGCTTATACTCAGGGAAATTATTCGAAAGAGACGGAATACCTGCATGCAGATAGTCGAAAAATTTATTGGATAATGAATAATAATAACTTGCACTTCTTTCATCCAATAAATTATATCCCATATAAGCTCCTTTTGTATACGCTAAAAGCTCTGCCGGCTTAAGAAATCCTTTCAGAATGACCTTATTTTCAAGTTCATTTTCAACTATCATTTTTTTAATCTTTTCAGTGATATCTCCATCTCCGGCAATGATCAGTTTTAGGTTTATCTTTTTAATAGCACCCAGCAGTTCTTCCAATCCACGACCCTTATTAATGGCTCCCTGGTAAATGATGTATTTCTCTCCTTTTTTTTCAGGTATAGGTGATGCCTGAAAGCAAGGAACATTCTTGACGGTCTTAAAGCTGTTGTGGTATTTTTTTGACAGAATATCAGCCAGGGAATCATTGACTGTATAGCAAGCATCCATTTTTGGTACTGTATATTCTGCAATTAAATTCCATACTCTTTTTGTCCAATTTCTGCCCATTAATTCAGGTACTTCAGTAAAATATTCATGTGCATCATAAATGCATTTCTTTCTTTTTAGTCTGGCAGCTAGTTTTACAGCAAGAATAGTGTCCAGATCAACTGCGCAAATCAAATCGCAGCGACTTAACAAGAGAAAAAAGAGAAGACGAAGATTATATTCTGCATAAAACAGCGGTCCGAAATTAAACAGGCATCTCCACCTTTTGATTTCAAAATCAGTGGGAATTAAGGGTATAGAATTCCTGCGTTTCCTTCCCACAATCAATACTGCATAGCCTTTATTTGAAAGCGATTCGCAGATTCTGTTCATACGCTGATCGTAAGAAATGTCATTGCTGACTGTGAAAATAATTTTCTTCATTCTATCATTTGCAAATATAAATTCGAATCTTCAGTAATTTTTCCCTGGTCAATTAGCCAGCGCAATGCGTAAATAATTTTTTCTTTTTGAACAGCCTTAAATTCTGAATGAATTTCAGTTGACTTTATTTTCTTTCTCTTGACAAGATCCATCAGCTTAGCATAGATCTTATCAAATTCTTCTGGTTTTAAACCTGATTCACTGACTTTAAGGCAATAATCACAATGACCACAATTCCTGGAAGATTTTTCACCAAAATAAGCTAATAATATCTTACTCCTGCAAACACTTGATTCAAATGCATAATGGACCACTGACTCTATCTTATTCACCGCAATTTTCTTTCTTTTTTCACGACTTGAATAATCAAAATGAAAATTGCTTTTAGTGGGCCTGTTCATTAAGAATATTATTTGGGGTTTCGTTCGTGAAGGGATATAATCTGCTATACTATTTTTCTTCAAATAATCCAGGTATCTCGTGATGGTCGCTTTGGTGGTCCCCAGCCTGCTCGCCAATTCATTCTCATTTATTCTGGTATAATTGTCATATAATCCTGAATAAGATCTGAGCAGGGTTTTTATAAGAGGCTCAAATTTTGGATTCC
Source organism: Bacteroidota bacterium (assembly GCA_016776505.1). GTDB lineage: Bacteria > Bacteroidota > Bacteroidia > CAILMK01 > JAAYUY01 > JABINZ01. The sequence continues at coordinate 11,097 of JADHTG010000050.1, read as the reverse complement.
TTAGTTGAAAATCATATATTTCGGTATGCGTCGGGATCAGCATTAAGCGGGAATAGATCAGGCTGTTTTCAGTGATTTGGATCATATTTTCCTGCTGAAGGCTTTTTAAAGAATTGAATGTATTCAGCAAGTCCAAATTATAGTTTTTGCAAAAATCATTCAGGTCGAAATCAAACTCCATGTAAGCACCACTTCCAATTGGAATTTGATAATAATTGCACAAGATTTCATATACTTTTTGAATCTCTTTTTTCTCCGGGAAACCCAATTCAATGCGTTTCTTAAGTTCACTTCTGTCGTTTGAATTGATGAGTGCTATTGCATAAGATTTATTTAAATCTCTTCCGGCACGTCCGGCTTCCTGGTAATAAGCTTCAAGACTGTCAGGTAAATCTGCATGTAAAACCACCCTCACATTAGGCTTGTCGATGCCCATTCCAAAAGCGTTGGTAGCCACCATTATCCTGAATTCATTATTCATCCAATCTTCCTGCTTTTGATTTCTTTTATGCGGGTTCAATCCGGCATGGTAATAATTGGAACTGATTTTTTGCATGTTCAGAAAATCTGAGATCTCTTTAGCGTGTTTGCGTGTACGAACATAAACTATTCCCGAGCCTTTAATATTGTTTAGGATAGCAGCTATTTTTTTTAATTTGGCTTCGTCATATACAACAGCATAGATCAGGTTTTGTCTTTCAAAGCTTTTTTGAAACTTTTGGGGATTATGCAATTCAAGTTTTTCCAGAATATCTGCCTGCACTTCTTTGGTTGCGGTTGCTGTAAGAGCCAGAAAGGGAATACTTGGAAACCAGGCTCTTAATTTGGATATTTTGAGGTAGGAAGGCCTGAAATCATATCCCCATTCCGATATGCAATGTGCTTCGTCAACGGCGACCAGGCTAAGTGGAAGTTTCTCCAATCGGGCTTTAAATACATCTGTCTCTAACCGCTCCGGAGAAACATACAGTAATCGGTACTTACCATATACGGCATGATCAAGTATTCTGTCCACTTCATTGAAACTCATTCCTGAATAAATCGCAGCAGCCGGGATCCCATTTTTTAACAAATGTTGAACCTGGTCTTTCATTAAGGAGATAAGCGGGGAGATGACCAAACACAGCTTATTGAAATAGATGGCAGGAAGCTGGTAACAAATGGATTTCCCTCCACCAGTTGGCAGCAAAGCAAGCGTATTATTATTAGTGATAACTGAAACAATAATTTCCTGCTGCAAGTTTCGAAATGTATCAAAACCCCAATATTTTTTCAAAAGCTTATGAAGTTGGTCAATCATTGTAGACTGTACCTTTACTAGGTTATAATCCGTTTAGCGGTTTAAATGACACTTTACAAAATTAAACCTCGTTATTTATTTCTATTTATCAAACTTTTAGCTTCGTGTAGCTTCGTGAAAATCTTCGAGCATCTTCGTGTAGAATTTTTATCACACGAAGATTCGCAAAGTCATTGAACCTGCCCGCCGTTTTCAAGCAGGGATTCACGAAGTTTAAGAAATTCTACAATATCTCAAATAATATTATTAATTCTAAAATAACATCATGCATTTTCCAACCGCTAAACGAGTTAATATATTCAGGTTATAATCAGCCTCTAATTTACGGCCAATTCAGATAATTGTTTGAATCCTAAATTTCGATTTGGTCAAAACCGGTGTACTTCACTAGAGCTTCTGGAATTTTTATCCTGTTTCCATCCTGGTTATTTTCAAGAATAGCAGCTAAAATACGGGGCAATGCCAATGCACTGCCGTTCAATGTGTGAAGCAGTTGATTTTTATTGTTGTCATCCTTATATCTTAATTTTAACCTGGATGATTGGAAGCTTTCGAAATTGGAAACGGAACTTACTTCCAGCCACCTTTTTTGAGCGGCAGAGTAAACTTCAAAATCGAATGTTAAGGCAGCCGTAAAGCTTAAATCTTTGCCACACAATCGCATGATGCGAAATGGTAAATCCAGCTCTTTAATCAAATTTGCAATATAACTGACCATTTCTTCCAAAACCTGGTAGGAATTTTCTGGTTTTGTGATTTGAACGATCTCTACTTTATCAAACTGGTGCAAACGGTTCAATCCCCTCACATCTTTGCCATAAGAGCCCGCCTCCCTTCTGAAACAAGGTGTATACCCGCAAAGTTTGATGGGTAATTCATTTTGTGCTACAATGCTATTGCGATACAAGTTTGTTAAGGGCACTTCAGCTGTAGGGATCAGGTAGAGTTTATCTTGACTCAAAAAGTACATTTGCCCATCTTTGTCTGGCAACTGACCCGTTCCAAAAGCCGAATCTTCATTAACAATTACCGGGACTTCAATTTCTGTATAACCCTGATCTGTAGCTTTGTCAAGAAAAAAATGGATTAGTGCACGTTGAATTTTTGCTCCCTGACCCACATAAACAGGGAATCCTGATCCAGTCAATTTATTTCCTGCTTCAAAGTCGATGATACCTGCTTTAGTTGCGATTTCCCAATGAGGCAATGCATGGGTTTCAAAGATTTCTCCATGCTGCTCAATCAACTCATTGTCATTTTCATTAATCCCGGGTTTTACTGAGGGATGAGGGATATTTGGCAACTCAATGAGCAAATGATAAATCCTGTCCTCTAATTCCACTTGCTTTTCCTGTAAATTTTTTACTTTTTCTTTTAAACCCGTTGTTTTGACTTTTAATACATTGGCTTTGCCTATTTCCTTCTTTCTCATTAATGCACCAATTTCTTTGGCCATTGCGTTCAAGTCGGACTGCAAATCATTATGATCTTTCTGAGTTGATTTTCTCGACTGGTCAGCAGCGAGTATCTCATTTATTTTAGATTCGGTATCAATGTTTTTAATTCCTAAAAGTCGGATGACTTCCTGTGTGTTATTCTTGAGTTGTGAAATAGTCAGCATGTTGATAAATATTAAAAGACAAAGTTATAATTATTAGCACTAAATAAATTAGCAATTTAGTTTTAACAGAAAGGTTACTTTAATCCCCGTTTGGAAACCAATGAAAATGTGGACAGCTCAATAAAATCAATAATATTGGTGAATATTAAATAGAAGTAGTGTGCATTGATTTTTGTAAGTTTGTTCATAATGTTTATTTTGTAAATGTTTGGAAGAAATCATCTATATCTTGTTTGTTTCACGCTTATGACAATATTTACTGCTCAGGCGAAAGCAGATGATGTGATTCATTTTATAGAAAATAAAAATCAATGGGAAAATCACATTCTTTTCAGAGCAGATATTCCAGGAGGCAAAATTTTTGTTCAGAACAATGCGCTTACTTATTTATTCTACAGTTCTCATGAAGTCAGTGAACATCATCATGAACATAGATTTGATGAACTTCATTTTCATGCAGTTGAAATGAAATTTTTAGGATCAAATCCTCATCCAGAAATCATCAAATCACAACCCTTATCCTGGTATTACAACTATTATCTAGGAAATGATAAAAGTAAATGGGCGTCTCATGTGAATGGATTCAGCCGGATAGTTTTAAAAGAAATATATAGCGGTATTGATCTTGAACTTCAGGGTGAGGCAGATCATATCAAATACACATTTTTTGTTTCTCCAAGAGGGAATCCAGATGATATTAAAATCAGGTATACAGGTCAGGAAAAGATCAAAATAATCAAGGAACAATTAAGAATCAAAACCTCCATAGTAGAAATTCTTGAAACCTTACCTGAAGTTTATCAATTGAATGCAGATCTCAAAATTCCTGTTCCTTGTGAGTTTAATTTAGAAAAGAATATACTGGGATTTTCATTTCCTGAAGGATTTGATTTCAACCTGCCACTGGTAATCGACCCTAAAATCATTTTTGCTTCTTACAGTGGCTCCTATTCTGATAATTTTGGTTATACGGCCACATACGATGATTCAGGATATGCTTATTCAGCAGGGACCATTTTTGGTCCTAATTTTCCGGTTACTCTGGGAGCTTATCAGCTGAGTTTTGAAGGAGGTCATGGAAGTACTGTTCTAGGTTCGGGAGATGCACGTGATATCGGCATATTAAAATATGTCCCCGATGGAACTGATCTTGTTTATGCCACCTACCTGGGAGGTAATGGAAATGAAGATCCACACAGTTTGGTCGTGGATCAAAACTATAACCTGGTGGTTTTTGGCAATACTTCTTCCACTGATTTTCCTATTGGAAATACTTTTGCCGACAGCAGTTATAATGGAAGTTTTGATATTTTTCTTGCTAAATTTTCCATTGCAGGTGATACACTGCTTGCCTCCACTTATCATGGGGGGACAGACGAAGATGGTTTAAATGGTTATTATGTATTGCCATTAACCGGAAGCTACAATGTGAGTGAACTGGGTTTTAATTATGGAGACAGCTACAGGGGAGAAGTAATTATTGACACTAATAATAATATTTATGTTGTAACAACAACTAAATCAACTGATTTTCCGTATACACCCGGTGTGGTTCAAACTCTGTTTGGCGGTGGCGGGCAGGATGCATGCATTTTTAAAATGAATAGTCAGCTCGACAATGTAATAGCGAGTACATTTATTGGAGGATCAAAGGATGATGCAGGTTACGGCATAGCATTGAATAGCGCTGGTGATGTTTACATTTGTGGTGGTACTGAGAGCACGAATATCCCCATTCCGGCTGGTAAATACCAGACATCCTTCCAGGGAGGAACAGCTGATGGATTTATTTATCACTTAAGTGCTGACTTGAAACAGAAGAAATCAGCCTCTTATTTTGGTACAGATAAATATGACCAGGTTTATTTTATTCAAACCGATCTAAATGATTTCGTTTATGTAACAGGTCAAACAAAAAGTGACTTTTTCCCTGTAAAAAATGTGGTCTTCTCAGAACCTAAAGGGAAACAGTTTATATCCAAGTTGAATCCCGGCTTGGATTCATTGATTTATTCAACTGTATTTGGAACCGGGGGTGTAAATCCAGACCTGTCTCCATCAGCATTCCTCGTAGATGTGTGTGAAAGAGTATATTTTTCCGGTTGGGGAGGAGAAACGAATCATAGCAGCAGAAATACCAATAGCTATACCAGCGGCTTGACATATTCCAGTGATGCATTTCAAAAAACAACGGATGGATCTGATTTTTACCTCATTGTATTTTCAAGGGATATTCAAAGTATGCTATATGCCACATTTTTTGGAGGATATGCCAGTACAGATCATGTGGATGGCGGCACCAGCCGCTTTGACAAGAATGGAATAGTATATCAATCAGTTTGTGCCAGTTGTGGTGGATTTTCGTCTGATTTTCCAACTTACCCATCAAATGTTCATTCCAGTACAAACAATAGTACGAACTGCAATAATGCCATTTTTAAAATAGACCTGGACATTCCAGACCTGGAAGCTGATTTTGATATAGATACCATATTTTGCCTGGCAGATTCAACCACTATTCTGAACAAAACGATCGGGGGCGCTAAGTATTTTTGGGATTTTGGTGTGCCAAATATGACGACTGATACCTCTAGCCGGTTCGAGCCCAGATTTCAATACAGCGATACAGGAACTTACCTGGTTACCCTTTACACATCCAATATCAATTCATGCGATTTATATGACACCTTTTCAAAAGAGATATATGTTTATAATCAATCCGGTTCCGATTTCACTTATCAAACCATGGATTGCGTAAATCATTTTAAATTTCAGGGGATAAGTCCCTATGGCACCTCATTTACCTGGGATTTTGGTGATACTTCAAGTGCATTCAATTCAAGTAATTTACAAGCTCCTGAACATATTTATGCGGATACCGGCACATACCAGGTTACTTTATTCGTAGATTCAGGAAGTGTTTGCGAACATATAACAAAGAAAACAATTCATATCTCCCCTTTGCCTTTAGTGGATTTTAATTTTATAATCGATACCTGCCAGGGCGAAGTTGAATTTATAAACCAGTCCTTGTACAGCAATAATTTTCTCTGGATCTATGGCGATCAGGATTCTTCCATCAATACAGATTCCATTCATCAACATATTTATACAAAAGTGGATTCTTATCATGTTTGCCTTGTTGCCATGCCAAATACTGTATGTGCTGACACACTTTTTAAATCCTTTGAAATAATAACTCCTGCAGCGGATGCCATTATTGAAATTGATACGTGCAATTATTTAGTCAACTTTTTAAATCCATCTCAATATACATACCAGGCAAGTTATTGGGATTTTGGAGATGGAAAAGATTCCAGCTTTGTGGATACTGTATTTAATTATTCCTATACGGTCGCTGATACCTATCATATCATGCTGATCGCTAACATGGGAACTCTTTGTCTTGATACAGTTTATAAAACATTTGTTTTGCCTGAGTTGCCAAAGGCTGAATTCCATTTTCTGGATAAGCTGTGTTCACCAATCGTCAGATTTTATAACGAAAGTAAATTTGGCCAGGAATTTATCTGGGATTTTGGAAATGGCAAAAGCAGTCATTTTAAGGATTCAACAACAATACAATACGATAGTTCAGGCCAGTATATCATCCGACTCATTGCGATTTCAGCTGAAGAATGCCGAGATACAATTTGGGATACACTTGATATTTTGCATTTAGCAAATGCAAAGTTTGAATTGCATTGGGATACCTGCACAAATGATGTCAGAATTAGAAATTACTCCACAAAAGGAGGAAATTATCTTTGGGACTTTGGGGATGGCAATAGCAACATGGATAGCAGCTGGTCATTTATGCATAAATTCGATACATCTGGAATTTATAAGCTCACATCCAAGCAATACACCATTCAGTTAATAGTAGATGATCCCCCCTGTTTAGATACTGCCTACGAGAATATTATAATTCATGTTCCGCCTGATATTAATTTTCAGGTAGAGTATGACAGTTGTTCGCCTATAGCAAAATTCACAAGTACTTCAGTTGGAGCAAAAAACTTTTTTTGGAGTTTTGGTGATGGGGATTCATCCACAAAAAGGAATACGCTTCATGAATATGCGGAAGCTGGTGATTATGAAGTGACCTTCATGATCAATAAAAATGAAATATGCACTAATCAGGTCACACAGAAAATATCTGTGAATCGATACGTTCCGGAAGAAATCGAGTGGCCCAATATCATGACTCCCAATCAGGATCTGCTGAATGATAAATTCAAAATTGAGGGCTTGAATTTTTATTGTGATTTCTATGAAGTATTTATTTATAACCGCTGGGGACAACTTGTTTTCCGAGCTGAGAATGAAGATGTTTACTGGGACGGAACTGTTAATGGAGTGGAAGTTCCGGATGGAACATATTACTTCGTTCTTCAAAGTAATCACATCAATTTGGCTGGTACAATTACACTTATTCGCAATTGAAAATTATGGAATATACAGCCTGGCAGCATCTAATATACAATGCAATTTTGTTGAAAAAAAAAGCTTAAGTTCGCTTATTAATTCTTGACATTTATGAAATTTGCAAATCAATTTTGATAACCCTTTAGACAGGATTACATTGATACTCGATAAATACATTGCCAGCCTTTTATACGACCACAACTGCGTGATTATTCCCGGATTCGGTGCTTTCATTGCCAATTACAAAGCTTCTGAAATTAATGAAACACAGCAATTAATAAAACCTCCCGGGAAGCGTATTGCATTTAATCCGAGCTTAACCAGCAATGATGCTCTTTTAATTCACTTAATAGCAAAAGAAGAAGAACTCACCTTTGATCAGGCTGCTGATGAAATTAATGTGACTACTCGTTTGTGGAATGAAAACTTGAAGAAAGGGCAAACTATCAGGCTCAATAAAATAGGCGAACTGAGTTTAAATGAAAATAAAAAAATAAATTTTAAACCATATCATTCAATCAATTTCCTGAAAGATTCTTTTGGTTTGCCTGATGTAAGTATAAAGCCATTATCTCCTAAGCGAATCATACTCGATGTCAATTCCCTAATAGAATTCCAGGAAGAAAAGAATGTTGCGATAGAATCTTCAGCTAGTAATAAGAAGAACAGAAGAATAGTGTATTATGCTGTATCCGCATATATCCCAGTTCTTGTAGCTCTATGGGCATTATTTCTGTTAAAAGAGCCTTTCACCGGACAGGAGGGAGGATTTAATATATTCAGCAAATCAAAAGTAGTGGATGTAGCTGCCAGCGAAACTACTGAAGGAGATCTGGCTGTTGGTGAATCTGTTACATTTGACCAAGAACCTGAAATTGAGGAAGTATTTATACCAGAAGTCCATTCTGGACCGTTCTATTACATCATCGGTGGATCATTTAAGGAATCAACCAATGCAGAAGTATTTCACAATCAATTAATCGATAAAAATTACTCCAGAAGCGAGATCCTGGGTAGTACTATGGGTTACTTCAGAGTTAGTTACGACAGATTTGAATTGTCTGATATAGCCTTAAAACAATTGCATATCATAAATGAAAACGAAAATTCGACAGCCTGGATTTTAAAACAATAAAATGAGAACAATTCTATTACAAACCAATTTAATGCCTGCTGATACCTCAGCAGTTGCTGAACAATCGTTTGATAAACTTTCAGTGATAGATCTAATGTTTAAAGGAGGATGGGTTATGATACCGATTATCCTTTTAGGAATCATCGCGCTTTATATTTTTATTGAACGTTACCTAGTCATCCAGCGGTCAACGAAAATTGATGATAATTTCATGAATAAAATCAGGGATCTGGTGATCAGTGGAAATATTGAGGGTGCCAGATCTATCTGCATGACCAAGGATAGCCCCGTAGCACGCATGATGGAGAAAGGAATCTCAAGGATAGGAAATCCTTTGAAAGACATTTCAACCTCGATTGAAAATGTGGCCAACCTGGAGGTTTTTAAGCTGGAGAAAAGACTGGCAAGTCTGGGAACTATAGCCGGTACTGCTCCCATGCTTGGTTTTTTTGGTACGGTAACAGGGATGATAGATGCTTTCTACAGGTTATCCAAAGCAGGAGGAAATAATGTGGATCCGCAGGTTTTGTCCGGGGGAATTTATGAAGCAATGGTTACAACAGCAACAGGCCTGGCTATCGGCATCCTTGCTTTTATTGGATACAATATCCTCTCCACTATGATTAAGAAAGTAGTGTTTAAAATGGAGGGGACTACAGTGGAATTTATTGATGTATTGCATGAACCCGTATAATTATGGCTATAAGAAGAAATACAGCTGTTAAGGCAGAATTCAGCATGTCGGGACTGACCGATATTATTTTTCTGTTGCTCATCTTTTTTATGCTTACTTCGAGCTTTGTGACCATTAATGCGTTAAATCTTCATTTGCCAAAAGCGAAAGGAAGTGTCATAAATTCCGACCCTGTAACTGTTAGTATCACAGCAAACCTGGAATATTATGTAAACAAAACGAAAGTATCATTTGACCAGCTTGCCCTGGAAATCGACAGGATTTTACCAAAAGTCGAAAATGTGACTGAAGATTCCCGTGGATCCATTATCATAAGTGTTGATGGCAGTGTTTCAACGGCTGAAACAGTCAAAGTGCTTGCAATAGGAAAACAATTAGGTGCAAAAGTAATATTAGCTACTGATCCAAAATAATTTAGCTCATTTTGAGTTATTAAATAAATAAAAAACGCCATGAAAAGATCATATAAAGATGATGGCACAAAACGGAAAGACAAAGTAAGAGCTGTAATTGGTACTTCATTATTTTATTTAGTCTTGCTGGTGGTTTTTATTTTATTTGGATTCAAAACGAAACTACCTTTACCTGATGAAGGGGGAATTGAAGTCATGCTGGGTGAAATTGAATTTGGCTCGCCGGGCGCTTCATTGCCTGAACCTCCCACAGTAAATCAACAAACACCACCGCCTGCAAGTTCTGAAACAACAGCTGAGGCTTCTGAAAAGGAAGTGGTCACCGCTCCTGAAAGTGAAGTGGTGATTCCTGAAAAAAAAGAAGAGAAGAAGGAAGCTCCAGTTGAGACAAAAACGGAAACAAAAACGGATATCACAACACCGCAAAATAAAGAGGAAAACAAAGAACCTGAAAAAAAATCCAATCCTAAATTTGAATATTCTAAAAGCAACAAAGATCCGGGTAAAGGAACAGGTGATAAAGAAGGAAACCAGGGAGATCCCAAAGGAGACCCTAATTCAAAAAATCCAGGTCACGGAAGTGTTGGACCAGGTACCAAATGGTCATTGAATGGAAGAGGTTTGGTTTCACCACCACCCCAAATTGACGACAACAGCCAGAAAGAAGAACGGGTGGTAATAGAAATTACAGTGAACAAACAAGGTATTGTTATAGGCGCTAAAGCAACCATCAAAGGCGGGGGAACCCTGACTACGGGTCCGTTGGTTCAAAAAGCTATTGCTTCTGCAAAAAAGGCCCGCTTTACACCAGATCCTGAAGGTTCCGAAGAGCAATATGGTACGATTACTTTTAACTTCAAGCTGCAGTAGAAAATAGCTTAACCAAGATTTGTATTAAAGGAGATTTTCTATTTCTTCTTTTTACTCGCTTTTGCTTTTGGATTGTAGTCAAGAGCAAGTCCTACCCAATAATCCAGGTCAGAATCCTGTTCAAATCCTTCTTCATTTAAATAGACAAATCCTTTCATGGGCCGTTTGGTAAAATCCATTTCCCGGCAACCGGGTTTTGCAAGAGATTTTTCATGAATTTCAGGATCTATGCGAGCCATGATATCTCCTTTGATGACTCCAATGCACATTTTGTCGTCCACCATAAGGGCTACTCCTCCGAACATTTTCTTTTCTTCGTAATGGACCCCTTTTCTGTCAAGGGCCAGCTTTAGCCTGCCGGCAAGTAATTCATCATATGCCATATTGTTTTATTTTACTCAAATTGCATTTTAAATTTTGAGTTACAATAGTATTGATCTGTGATTTGAATTCCTGACTGTTAAACCCAAACCTATAAGTACTAACGCCCTTTTTAGTAATTGGTTTCCAATTACTTAGGGAGCCCATTTTTTCTTGTGGGGCGTACACGTACGGAAAAGTGGTTGAAATATGTGAGCAAGCGTAATTCATCTGTGTTTTGCGCTATAAAGATAATGAATTACTATTGATCATTAT
>JADHTG010000129.1 GCA_016776505.1 Bacteroidota bacterium | reverse complement strand
CACGATATCAGGAAATCAGCTACTGAAACACCGGAAGATGCAGAACCTTTGCTATCTGATTCACTGGAAATATTCGCAGACCTTGGCTATTGGAATGGAATGGAATATGCGGAACGAATTGCTCCGGCATGGAGCAAAGACACACGAATTCTTTACTATAGTGGAAAAGATGAGATGAGGAAAGCATTTAAACTGGCTATTGAAAATAACTGGAATGAGGCCATGGGGATATGGGAGAGCATTTATAATAAGACTTCTTATTCGAAAATTGGGGGGAAAGCTGCATACAACCTGGCGGTGGCCCATGAAATAACAGGCTCGCTCTGGAAAGCACGCTTGTGGGCTATGCGGTCATTCAGGCAATACGAAACAATAGAAAGCAGTGAATATGCGAATCTTCTTTATGAACGTATGCAGTACTATAAGCAATTTGAGACAGAATAGCAGATTGTTTTGTTAGTAAATTTTAACTCTTCAAACACTTCCGCTGCCTTTAATCACTAACTTTGTACCTTAAAATTTATCCTGATGATAGACCCAAAAATTAAAAAAATAGCAATCCTTACCGGTGGAGGGGATTGCCCTGGTTTAAATGCTGTCATCAGGGCTATCACCAAAACAGCAATCTTAAAGCATAACCTGGAAGTTATCGGGTATCGGTTTGGCTACAGAGGTTTATACCAGAACGATTTCATCAAACTGGATGCAGCATCTGTATCAGGCATTCAACACATTGGAGGAACCATATTGTATAGCTCCAACAAGGATAATTTGTTTGATTACGAGGTCGTTGAAAATGGGAAAAAAGTCAGAAAGGATATGTCGCATGTAGCCATAAAGAATATGAAAAAAGAAGGGGTTGATGTGTTGATTGTCATTGGTGGAGATGGTACGCTGACCTCTGCCAGGGACTTTGCCCGCAAAGGGGTAAAAGTGATCGGAGTTCCAAAAACAATTGACAATGACCTGGATTACACAGAATATACTTTTGGTTTTATGACGGCCATAGATATTGCAACAGAAGCAATAGATCGATTACACACAACTGCTGAATCGCACCACCGGATCATGATACTGGAAGTGATGGGACGCAATGCCGGATGGATTGCCTTGCATTCAGGAATAGCTGGTACAGCCGATGTAATCCTGATCCCGGAAATACCTTATGATATTAATAAAATTGCCCAGAAATTCAAAGACAGGGAAAAGCGAGGGAAATTGTTCAGCATTGTAGTAATAGCTGAGGGAGCCAAAGCAACTGGAGGGGAAGCAATCGTAAAACATATAGTCAAAGACAGCCCGGATCCTATACGCCTTGGTGGTGTAGGATTCAAACTGGCTATGGACCTGGAACCCATTGTGACTGAACATGAAATAAGAACAACCGTCCTTGGTCATATTCAAAGAGGAGGATCTCCTTCTACTTTCGACAGGATATTGTCAACCCGTTATGGTGTAGCAGCTGTTGAGATGATAGAGGAAAACAGGTTTGGAAACATGGTATGCCTTCAAAACGAAAAAATGACACATGTACATTTGGAAAATATTGTCGGACGACAAAAACTTGTTGATCCACAGGGAGAATTGGTAAAAATTGCCCGGAATGTTGGAATTTCATTTGGAGACTAGAGAAATGCTTAAAAAATATAGCCTTTATATCCTTTTATTTTTAATTTTCCTATTAAACTTAAAAGTAAACGCACAAAAAACCGAACATAATAAAGGAGAAATCATTGTTCAACTGCTCATCGACTTCCCGGCGAGTGAATTATGTTCTCAACTTGCTGTTGTTAACGAAATGAAAACGGGGATTCAAGTGAAGAAGATAATCTCAAAAGAATTGAACATTCAATTAATGCATTTCGATCATCACTTAATCAATGAAACGGATTTTTTCGAAAGAGTTTATACGCATCCCGGAGTATTATCAGCTCAGTACAATCGTAAATTAACCTATCGATCTACCCTACCCGATGATTCCCTGTTTAACCTGCAGTGGCAACTTCATAATGACGGTAGCACAGGGGGAACAATTGATGCGGATATTGATGCAGATCTGGCCTGGGATACTACCAGGGGTGGATTAACAGCTTTAGGTGACACCATAGTAATTGCCGTAATTGACGATGGGCTGGATGAAAATCATCTTGATTTTGGAGACAATCTATGGGTGAACCGACATGAAATTCCAGGGAATGGGATTGATGATGACCTCAATGGATATATGGATGATTACCTGGGATGGAATTCTTATTATAATGATGATGATGTTTTCACCGGTGGTGGAGATCATGGAACTTCAGTAGCAGGAATTATGGGTGCAAAAGGAAATAATAAACGAGGTGTTTGCGGGATTAATTGGCGGGTAAAATTAATGATTATTGCCGGAGGTGGTGACGAAGCCGATGCAATTGCCGCTTATTCCTATGTGTACACCATGCGAAAAATGTACAATGAAACGAATGGGCAAAAAGGCGCTTATATCGTTACTTCCAATGCCTCCTGGGGAATTGATTACGGCAAAGCTGAAGAAGCACCGCTCTGGTGTGCCATGTACGATAGTCTGGGGGCACAAGGCGTATTGAATGTAGGAGCTACTGCCAATGCGGACCGGGATGTGGATATTGAAGGGGATCTGCCTTCCCAATGTCCCAGCAAATATTTAATCATTGCAACCAATACCGATAAAAATGATTTAAAAGTCAACGCGGCAGGATATGGAAAAATTCATGTGGATTTAGGAGCACCCGGTAAGAATGTGTTTACGACCGATGATACCAAATCAGAACCGGATGGTTATGGATATTTTGGAGGGACATCTGCTTCAGCACCTCAGGTAACGGGCGTAATCGCATTATTATATGCCGCTGCCTGTCAAAAATTAATGGAAACCGGAAAAACAAGACCAGATAGTATCGCTATCCTAATGAGAAAATTCATTTTAAACGGGACAGATTTAAACGGAAGCCTGATCAATATAACTACCACACAAGGCCGGTTAAATGCTTATAATGCGATTCTGGAATCATCTGAATTTTGTTATAATACTTCAATTAAGAAAAATCACATCAAGACTTCTGGCATAATTAAGGATTTCTATCCCAATCCTGTGACAGCTTCTTTGACTATCCGTTTGAATAAAAATGTAGACTATCCACTGGAGCTTAAAATATTTTCTATGTTGGGAAAGGAAGTCCTGGCGCAAGCTATCGATATTACTCAACAACAGGTAGATGTAAGCTTTCTCTCCCCTGCATTATATATTTTGTCAGTGATGGACAAAGAAAGCAATTTATCTGAATTTGCTAGTTTCCTGAAGAATTAATGGTATAGCTGTTTTTATTAATTTGTTGGTGAGGACACCAACACCGACAGTGGGTTCTAAAGGAATTTGGGTCTTTTTAAAACAACATGTAGTACCGAATTCCCTGACCGAAGTCAGGCGGGCATTCGGTCAAAAGCAAGTTTTGTAATTCTTTTTTGTCCGATTGAAAATCAGACCTACAGTTAGAACTAAAAAATATTAATACTGTCAACAGGGGGACCTAGATTTTTATAAATCAAAAACCCTTATTAGTGAAGCCCTTGATGCATTAAGCAGGAATCAACAATACCTAAACCCCTTAATCAAGCTGTTTCATACTAAATGCCAGTCGTTTTCGCAGCAAGTCAATCGATAATACCCGCACTTTGACATGCTGATGTAAATGCACCACTTCATTCGGATCTGAAATAAAGCGATCCGTCAATTGTGAGATATGCACCAATCCATCCTGTTTTACTCCAACATCAACAAAAGCACCAAAATTGGTAATATTTGTTACAATTCCAGGCAAGATCATTCCCACCTTGAGGTCTTCGGCTTTTCTTATATTTTTATCAAATTCAAATACTTTAATCCCCTGGCGCGGATCACGACCTGGTTTGGCTAACTCTTGCAGTATATCCGTTAATGTGGGAATGCCTACTGTGTCAGTGACATATTTTTGAAGTTCAATCCTGTTCCTGAGTTCTTCAGATTGTATCAGATCCTGAATATTTGTTTTCATGTCTTTTGCCATTTTCATGACAATGGAATAACTTTCCGGATGAACAGCGCTATTGTCTAGAGGATTTGCAGCTCCCTTTATGCGCAGGAATGCTGCCGATTGTTCGAAAGCCTTCTCCCCCATCCGTTTCACTTTTTTCAATTCTTCCCTGGAAGTAAAAGTTCCCTTTTCCGTCCTGTAATCAATAATGTTTTCTGCCAGCTGAGGTCCCAGGCCTGAAACATAGGTCAGCAATTGTTTACTGGCTGTATTCAGGTTTACTCCCACCTGGTTTACACAACTTTCAGTGACCTGGTCGAGGCTGGTTTTCAACATATTCTGGTCGACATCGTGCTGGTATTGCCCGACACCAATGGATTTCGGATCAATCTTGACAAGCTCTGCCAAAGGATCCATCAACCTGCGACCAATGGAAACTGCACCCCTGACAGTTACATCGTATTTTCCAAACTCTTCCCTTGCGACCTCCGATGTCGAATAAACGGAAGCTCCATCTTCGCTAACAACAAATGCTTTCACTTCCCTGTCAAAACGGATACTGGTCACCAAATCCTCAGTTTCCCGACCTGCTGTTCCGTTACCAATAGCGATGGCATCGATTTTAAATGAATTCACAAGGGTTTTGATTTGTTTGGCTGCTAAAGCCTTGTTCCCGTTTTCTCCAAAAGGATACACATTCTGATTGTGCTCAAACTGTCCCTGTTCGTTTAGGCAAACTATTTTACAGCCTGTTCGATATCCGGGATCAATTGCCAGCACACGCTTCTGACCCAGGGGTGCTTCCAGCAGCAATTGCCTCAGGTTTTTGGCAAATACCCGAATGGATTCTTCATCCGCTTTTTCTTTTATTTCATTTCTGAATTCTGTTTCCATGCCCGGCTGAAGCAAGCGCTTATAACAATCCTTCAGGGCCATTTCCAGCTGTTCAATAGTTGTTGATGGCTGTTTGATG
>JADHTG010000049.1 GCA_016776505.1 Bacteroidota bacterium | reverse complement strand
TAATCTTGAAAAAACCCAAATTGAGGCCCTGGATGGATTCAGGGAAAAATCTGCCAATAATCTAATTCAGAGTGTTCAGCAATCTACTTCCATTCCCTATGCCAGGGTTTTATTTGCTTTAGGAATAAGACACATTGGTGAAACCGTGGCTAAAATCCTGAGTAAACAATTTCAAAATATTGATGAGCTGGCGAAAGCCACAAAGGAAGATTTATTGGAAACAGAAGAAGTGGGTGAAAAAATAGCAGACAGCCTGATGGACTGGTTCAGCAAGGAGAGTAATTTAAAATTAATTGAAAGACTCAAAAAAAGTGGTCTTCAATTTGAAATCAATGAGGAATCGACTTCTTTTCTAAGTCAGAAACTGGTCGGAAAAACATTTGTGGTAAGTGGTGTGTTTGATGGCTTTTCCAGGGATGAAATCAAAGCCCTGATTGAACAAAACGGGGGGAAAAATGTAGGATCCATTTCTTCAAAAACTGACTTTCTTCTTGCAGGAGATAAGATGGGGCCCAGTAAATTGCAAAAAGCGGAGAAATTGGATGTCCCTGTAATAAGTGAATCGGATTTCCTGGAAATGATAGAGCATAAAAAACCCTGACAATTGCCAGGGTTATTATTCGTCTTACTTCAAATTATTCAACACCCTCATACTCTTCTTCCACTACTTTTTCCCTTTTTGTAGTTCCCGGGGGTGGTCCTTTCAGCTGATGTGCTTTCTGCCAGTCTTCTAATTGTTTAAGCTGATCAGCTCCATATTCATAATCAGTGCGGATAATTTTAAAAGTGGTTCTCCTGTTCTGTTGATGTTGTTCATCCGTACAACCATAATTGGGCGGTGTTCCTGTACTGCAATCGCAGGTATTGGCAAGTTTTGTTTCGCCGTAGCCGATGGGTTGTAACCTGTCCATTGGAATCCCTTTATATTCCAGATAATCGGTGACAGATTTTGCTCTTCTTTCTGAGAGATCAATATTGTATTCATCGGTTGCACGGCAGTCTGTATGAGATCCGATTTCAATCACAACATAAGGGTGTTTCATTAAGAGGTTGTAGAGTGAATCCAGCACAACCATGGATTCTGACCGCAGGGTGGCCTCATCAAGATCATAATAAATACCTTCCAGTTCTACATCGACAGGGAGGAATGGATCCAGGTAAAGATCCCGGATAAAATCTTCAGAAAATTCCAAACCAACAGTGGAAACAAATTTCACTTCAGAATCGAAGTAGTATTTTTTTATAGCAAAAACACTATATTCTGCTTCCGGCTTTAAAATGAATTTATATCCTCCTGCTGCATCCGATTGAGCAGACATCAAATAGCTGGTGTCTTCTTCGTCTACCTCCAGTGTAACGGTTGCATCGGAAATAGTTTCCTTGGTTTTTATATTAAATACAGTGCCTGACAGGGTGTATTCAAGTGGAGTCATATAAAACTCATAAATATCATCTCCTTTTCCTTCCCTGTTGGAGGATATAAAGCCCTTATAGCCTTTTGCAACTGTACCTCCTTTTTCCACAATTATTCCAAAATCATCTCCTCCGGAGTTGATTGGGGATTTCATGTTTACAGGGCTACTCCAACTTCCATCGTCCTGTTTTTCAGTATAATATATATCCAAACCTCCCATGCCAGGATGTCCGTCTGATGCAAAGTAAAGACGTCTGTTTGTATACGAAAAAGGATACATGTCATTCCCATTCGTGTTTATCACTTCACCTAAATTGACCGGATCACTCCAGGTTTTTCCCCTTCTTACATAGGAGGCTACATAAATGTCTTTTTTTCCAAAACCGAGATCCGGATCATCACTGGCAAAGTACAATTTTTTCCCGTCAGGTGAAAGAGTTGGATGGCCATATTTAATAAATGAATCAGAGCAGAAAGGCAGTACATCTGGCTCTCCCCATACTTTCCCCTTCTTCCGGATAACAAAAATACGGCAGTTATGTCCTTCGCCATTTTTATCATTGCATTGGGTATAATACATGGTATTGAACCTCCTGTCGAAGGTCACGACTCCTTCATTATACTTTGTATTAACGATATTATCCTCATCAATCAATACAGGTTTAGCCAGTTTTTTAGATCCTCTTTTACCGCTAATAGTTGAAACATAAATATCCGTGTGTTTTTCATTTGTCCAGTCATACAAACGGCTTCCGGAAGAACCCTCCCGGTCGGAAGTAAATACCATTGCTCCTTTTTTGTAATACATGGGAGCAAAATCATTGCTTTTCGAATTTAATATCTTGAAATTTTCAACCACATAGCGTGTTTTTTCATTTTTCCATTTGACTGCATCTTCACAGGATTTTAATCCAATTGCACCCTTTGGATCACCGGGCATTTCCCGGTTGTAATTATTAAATGTAATGATGGCATCCTCGTATTTTTCCTGTCTTTTTTGCATATCTGCAATATAGAAATAGACTTCGGGATCATTACTTACATATTTTAAGACTTTACTGTAGTAATTTTCTGCTTTTTTGTAATCACCCATTTGTTCATACGCTTGGCCGATTTTCATGGTTATTGCACCTTTTTGTTTCTTATCCCGTTCTTTGCTAACCAGTTTTTTGTACAAGACAATAGCTGTATTAAACTGGTAAAGATCGTAGGCTTCATTGGCTTTTTCAAGGGATCCTGAACCAATGCAACCCATCAGAGAAGAAAATAATAAAGCGGTCAGAGAATATATAAAAAATCTTTTAAGGTTCATAATTGCTTTTTTGAAAACCCTCATTTTATTTAACCACAAATAAAACTAATAATTTGCGAATATAATTGTTTTCAGACTATTTTGTTCGAAAAAAGTGAATATTGGCACAGCTCTACATACTAAGGTTAAAATATCAACTTTTATTGTATAGAATCGTAAAAAGAAAATAAAATATGTTCCGGTTAACAATTGTATAATTCTCAATAGTTTTATTTCAGCGAAATTAATCCCAATCCAGGGCAAATCAAATATGAATTATAACCAGCTGATAATCATGAAGTTGACGTTGTTTCAAAATTTGAGTCAGATAGAAAGTTTAATTCAACATGTTCAGATCATCGGAAACTGATCGGCGTCAGCAAATTTTAGATTTAATGCTGGTATGGATGATTGTGTATAATGCTGAGCGCACGGTAAAATTGTTCCAGGAAAATGATTCGAACAAGATCATGTGGAAAGGTGAATTTTGAAAGAGAAATTAATGCATTGGATCGATGATATATATCATCACCAAAGCCGTATGAACCTCCCGTTAAAAAAATCAGTCTATTTGGACTGGAGTTAAACTGTTGCTGGAGGTATTTTGCAAAATCATAGGATGTGAAAGATTTTCCTTTTTCATCCAGCAGGATGATTTGGTCATTGGGTTGAATAAGTTTTAGTATTTGCTCTTGCTCAGTCTGAACAGCTTCCTTCGGGTTTTTCGATTTAGGTATTTCTATTTCCCTGCTGGCAAAAGGGGTGTAATGCTGAATGCGCTTTGTATATAATTCAATACCAGGCTTCAGGTAAGAATGATTTGTTTTCCCTGTCATCCAGAACTCAGTTTTCATCACTCATATATTAGGAATAATAACCATCCAGATCTGTTAATACTTCACAACCCTTGCCTGTAATCAGCAGCGTGTGTTCGAATTGTGCAGAAAGTTTATTATCAATTGTCCTGACGGTCCAGCCATCTTTTTTATCCAATTTAGTTCTTGCTTTTCCCAGGTTGATCATAGGCTCAATAGTAAAAACCATTCCTTCTTTCATTTTAGCTCCGGAATTTTTTTCGGCAATATGGGAAATTTCAGGTGCTTCATGAAATGCAATTCCTACTCCATGTCCACAATATTCATAAACTACCGAGCACTCATTATCCCTTGCATATTTTCCGATTTCAAATCCAATATTGCCAATAAAATTAGTTGGGAAGCTCTGTTCAATCCCTATATCCAGGCATTTTTGTGCAACTTTAATTAAGTGGCTCGCTGCTTCTGAAATTTCACCAATGGCAAACATCCGACTGGTATCGCCATAAAACCCATTTAATATAGTGGTGATATCTATATTCAGGATATCTCCATTTTTCAATACCTCTTTCGGGCTGGGAATGCCGTGGCAAACCACCTCATTCAATGATATGCAGGATGCTTTGGGGAATCCATTGTAATTGAGAGGTGCTGGTATTGCTCCATGATCACGAATGAATTCCTCAATTTTATCATTAAGAAAAGCTGTATGGACACCTTCTGTCACAAATTCAGCAATGAATTTTAAAGTCTGGGCAGCCAGTACAGCACTTTTTCTGATCCCTTCAATTTGTTCCGGAGTTTTAATAATGATTTTCGTCATTTATCAGACAAATTGGTTTAATTATCTCTTTGTTCAAATTTTTCGTTTTTCTTGTCTTTGATCCTTTTCACTATCAAGTGGATCAATATGACAAGGCCGGCAACAGACAGTAAAACAATAATATTAGCCACTATAATGTTCATGATCGTTATTAATAATGCCTTTTTCTTCATCCATATCCTCTTCTTCTACATGCTTTTGCTTCCTGATCAAAACAAAATACAATAAAAGAACCAATCCGACAGGCAAGAGTATTTTCAAAAAACCCAAAAGAAAATCCCAAATCATAAATCAGACAGTTTTACCGCTGTTCCATAGGCCAGAATCTCAGCACTGCCCTGCATGATCATGGATGTGGTGAATCGGACATTTACTACCGCATCTGCACCCAGTTTTTCAGCATCTTGTTTCATTCGATAAAGTGCCTCTTCGCGTGCATCAGCGATCAACTTGGTGTACTCAGATATTTCACCTCCGACCAGAGTCTTCAGTCCTGCAAAAATATCACGCCCCAGGTGCCTTGCTCTAACTGTGTTTCCACGTGCAATTCCAAGATTTTCAATTATTTTCTTTCCAGCAATTTGTTCTGTATTTGTTGCCATCATTTGCTTACAATTTATACGCTTCCATTCCTTTTGAGATTTTCGATACCAGGCCTGATAAAACAGTACCCGGGCCTGATTCAGTAAAGCTGCTGGCCCCATCTTTGACCATATTTTCCACACTTTGAGCCCATTTTACCGGAGCTGTCAATTGAGCAATCAGATTCTCTTTTATAACAGCTGGATCTTTGGAACCCAGTGCTGTCGCGTTTTGATAAATCGGACAAATGGGTTTATTGATATGGGTGTTTTTTATGGCGATGGCCAGTTTTTCACGCGCAGGTTCCATTAAGGGGGAATGAAATGCTCCGCCTACTTTAAGGGGCAAAGCACGTTTTGCTCCTTTTTCCTTAAGTAACTCACAAGCTTTATGGATTCCGTCTATTGAACCTGAAATTACGACCTGGCCGGGAGAATTATAATTAGCCGGAACCACTACTTCTTCAATAGCAGCACACACTTCTTCAACCACTTCATTCTCCAGCCCAATGATTGCCGCCATCGTGGAAGGCTCTATATCACAGGCTTCCTGCATCGCCAAAGCCCTTTGCTGAACCAGTCTGAGACCATCCTCGAAACTCAATGCAGCAGCAGCTACCAAAGCTGAGAATTCACCCAGTGAATGACCAGCCACCATTCCAGGAAGCTGATCTCCTTTTTTGGCAAAAAAAGTAGCAACAGAATGAATAAATATGGCTGGCTGTGTGATTTTAGTTTGCCTTAAATCTTCATCTGTGCCGGCAAACATGAGATCTGAAATGCGAAATTCCATGACTTCATTCGCTTTCTCGAACAAAATCCTGGCTGCATCATCTTCAACAAAAAGGTCTTTACCCATTCCTACAAATTGTGCTCCCTGTCCTGGAAATATAAATGCTTTCATATCCTAATTATTTTTTGCCTATTTAATTCAGATAGCAAATATCTTAAATAAAGCTTTATGGAAGGTTAGAAAGTTGAAAAGTTGAAAATAACCTGACTGCGCTATTGCTTTGTCAGATTAAAAAGGTGATGGTTGGAAAGTTAAAAAGGTGAAGGATAGGACTTATGTGTTGCAGGTTGCGAGCTGTTGCAGGTTGCCGGATAATAATTATGGGGAGTATTTTCTAATCACTTCATCGTTGGAAATTCGGTGTTGGATATTCGGTATTAAAGTAAATTTGGTCAACCTTATTTAGGCATGGACAGGCTGCCAACTGCCGACTGCAGAATGCAGACTTCCGACAGGATTATGTAATTTCCATTTATTATCTGAATTGAGATATTTGGATTTTCCCTTTACATAAAAACCAATAGCTTTGTTGTTTTAATTACTTCCAAATTTACAGATATGATCGTTATCACAGGTGCAGCAGGTTTTATAGGGAGTTGTTTATTGAGTAAACTCAATGAAGCAGGTTTTAATGATCTTGTTCTGGTAGATGATTTTACCAAAACAGAAAAACTCCGGAATATTGATCGAAAGCAATACAGTTTAAAGGTCGATCGAAGCAAGTTTTTCAACTGGCTGGATAAGGAACATAAACTAGTGCAATTTATTTTTCATCTTGGAGCACGAACTGACACCACCGAATTTGATTTCAAAATATTGAATAAACTCAACCTGGAATATTCCAAACAAGTCTGGCAGAAATGTGTTAAATATGGCCTGCCACTGGTATATGCATCTTCTGCTGCAACATATGGAGGAGGTGAGTTTGGTTATGATGATGAGCACACACTCTGCGAAAGTCTGAATCCCCTGAATCCCTATGGAATTTCAAAAAATGAGTTCGATAAATGGGCACTGGAGCAGGAAGGAAAGCCCTGGTTCTGGACAGGATTAAAATTCTTTAATGTGTATGGCCCGAATGAATATCATAAAGGCAGGATGGCATCTGTTGTTTTTCATGCTTTCAACCAGTTAAAAGAAAAAGGGGAAATGCTCTTATTTCGATCGCACATAAAGGAATACAAGGACGGGGAGCAAAAAAGAGATTTTATTTATGTAAAGGATGCCTGCGAAGTGATGTATTTTCTGATGCATAACAGAAAAGCTGAAAACAATGGGATATATAACCTGGGTACTGGTATAGCAAGCAGTTTCAATACCCTGGCAGAGGGATTATTTGAAGCACTGGGCAAAAACCCGGAATTATCCTACATAGATACACCAGAAGATATTCGCGATAAATACCAGTATTTCACAGAAGCTAAAATGGACAAGCTCAGATCAATTGGGTACGATAAATCTTTCAGGGATCTGAAAGCAGGAATAGCTGATTATGTGAAAAACTATTTGGTTGAGGGGGAAGTGTATTAAGATGATGTCACAAATGGAAGAATGCCATACTAATTAACTAATGGGATGGCACAATATTAAAACTCAATCTCCTTTTGGTTCTTCAACAGATCTTCCAGTTTTTCCCTTTCACGGATTAAATAATCTTTCCCCTGGTGAATGAGAACTTCAGCCGGCTTTAGCCTCGAATTGTAATTGGATGACATAGAAAAACAATAAGCACCGGCATTTTGAAAACATAAGATATCCCCTTCAGAGATCTCTTCAATTTTACGGTCCCAGCCAAAGGTATCCGTTTCACAGATGTATCCAACCACAGTATAAATTCTGGGATTGTTATTGGGTTTTGACACATTGACTATGTGATGATATGCATCATAAAACATCGGACGAATAAAATGATTCATCCCTGAATCCAGGCCTGCAAACACGGTGGCAGTTGTTTGCTTAATGACATTTACTTTCGCAAAAAAGTAGCCGGCCTCACTGACAAGGAATTTTCCGGGTTCGAACATGAGGCAAAGATCTTTTCCATACTCGCTGCAAAAATTATTAAAGCGGTCGGAAAGTTTCACCCCCAGGCTTTCTACATCAGTCGAAATGTCACCTGATTTGTAAGGAACCTTAAAGCCGCTTCCGAAATCGATGTACTCCAGTTCAGGGAAATCCATGGCCAGATCCAACAAAATATTTGCGCCCCGGATAAATACATCCACATCAAGAATATCTGAACCTGTGTGCATATGCAATCCTTCAATATGCATATTATTCGCTTGTATTACTCGCTCAACATGACGCATCTGGTGAATTGATATTCCAAATTTTGAATCAATATGTCCTGTTGAAATTTTTGAATTTCCTCCCGCCAAAATATGAGGATTAATACGGATGCAAACCGGAACTTTATCCCCGTAAATATGGCCGAATTGTTCAAGAATGGAAATGTTGTCGATATTAATTCTTACACTAAATTCAACGGCTCTTACAATTTCATCCAGCGATACACTGTTTGGGGTATAAATGATATCAAATGGTGAAAAACCAGCTTTAAGACCCAGCTCCACTTCCTGGATGGATACAGTATCCAGCCCTGCCCCCAGCTTTGAGATAAATTTTAAAATGTTAATATTGGAAAGCGCCTTGCATGCATAGTTTATTTTCACTTTCGTATTTGGAAATGCATTCAAAAGCCTTTTGTACTGTTCCTCTATTTTTTTTGTTTCATAAACATAAAGGGGTGTATTGTATTTACTGCAAATCTCCAGGACATCAAGTCCATCTATCTGGTATATATTATTATTCAGTTCCATACATTGTGTTTAAAATTCAAGTCGTAAAAATGACTGAGGATATTAGTGTTTAAACTTTTCTTTCCATTGTTGGTTGAAGCTCTTTTTGGCCATTTTTATTGGAATCTTTCGTTTATTCCAACTTTTATTTAAGGCCATAGCTGCCAGCGAGTTTTTTAAATTTACACTCCCAAAGTTCATCAAGTTGCGTTTTGTCAGGAATAAAGAAACATTTTTCCAGACAAACTTTTCAAACCAGGGAGTCTTATATTTTTCGGTATAGTGATGTTTATTTTTTAAGAGGAAATCGTCTATGGGTATTTTAACAGGGCAAACTGAAGTACAGCTGCCACATAAAGTAGTTGCATAGCTCAAGTGAACAAATTCATTAAATCCTTTCAGGAAAGGTGTGATTACAGCTCCAATGGGGCCATTATAAACTGTGTTGTAGGTATGACCGCCGATGTTTTTATACACCGGGCAGGCATTCAAACAGGCCCCGCAGCGAATGCATGCTAAGGCTTCTTTTTGCTCGGGAGCAGCCAGTAAATTCGTCCGCCCATTATCCAGTAAAACCACATACATTTTTTTCGGACCGTCCAGTTCATCGCTCCTTTTCGGACCAAAAAACAGCGTATTGTAAGTAGTGATATGCTGCCCTGTACCTGCAGTAGATAATAAAGGGATAAAAAGGGCCAGGTCATGAATAGAAGGAATAATTCTTTCAATCCCTGCCACGACAATGTGTATATCAGGGATTGAAGTAGAAAGCCTAGCATTTCCTTCATTTTCAGTCAGGCAAATTGCACCAGAATCAGCAACTAAGAAATTGGCACCTGTAATTCCTGCATCAGCTTGGATGAATTTATCCCTTAATATCTTTCTTGCTTCCAATGTCAGTTGTTGTGGGGTATAATCCAGTGGAGTTGCAAATTTCTCATGAAATAATTCTGCCACGTCCTCCTTCGACTTATGCATAGCCGGAGTTACGATATGATAAGGTGGTTCATCATTCAATTGGACAATATATTCTCCCAGATCTGTTTCGATTGGCTCAATTCCATATTTTTTAAGATATGGATTCAACTGAATTTCTTCTGTGATCATGGATTTGGATTTGACTACCGTTTTGCAATCATTCTTTTTTAGAATATCGGTAATCAGGTCATTGGCTTCACTGGCGTCTTCCGCCCAAAGCACCTCGCCTCCATTTTTCTTAAAATTCAATTCAAATTCGAGTATGTATTTTTCAAGATTGTATACTGCTTTTCTTTTAATATAGGCTGCCTGATCTCGTGCTAATTCATAATCATCGAATTGCAAACGGCCCTTAGGAACATTCTCATTGTATTTTGAGATGTTATGGTTTATACGTTTGCGATGTTCATAATCAAACGTTTTTTTTTCCGCTTCTTTCAAAAAAGGTTTGATATTTTTCATCCGTTTTAAACCAAAATTAATTTATGTCGTGGATTTGATAACAAGCTGATCATTTAATTTTTCAGCTGTCTCAATGATATTTTCAGGCAATTCATAGCAACCCACATTTGACTCTGCAAATTTGCGGAAATAATAATGGATAAAAAAGACGAATTTAAGACAGCATTAAAAGCTTATTATTTTATCGATTCTTCTTTGGTGTCTTCCTCCTTCAAATTCAGTGTGAAGAAAAGCACTGACGATTTCCTTCGCTTCATCTAATGAAACATAGCGTGCAGGGATGGAAAGTATATTTGCATCATTGTGCAGCCTGGCCATAATGGCTATTTCTTTTGTCCAGCAAAGTGCAGCCCGTATATGTTTGTATTTATTGGCTGTCATGGCCGCTCCATTGCCAGAGCCACAAAGAATAATTCCCAGTTTAGATATTTTTTCTTCCACATGATGGGCTACCGGATGAATGAAATCCGGATAATCAACCGGATCAGATGAGGTTGTCCCAAAATCAATTATTTTATAAGCCGATTCATCCAACCATTTTTTCAATGCTTCTTTCATCTCGTAAGCAGCATGATCACAGCCAATAGGAATTGTTATTTGCTCCATAATAAGAATTTATATTTTTAAAGATTCCCTCAATTTTGTGATTCTCTAAATAATCGTGAAATTTGAAACCATAAAACTAAACATTTCTTAAAAAAGAAGGAAATCATTTATATAAAGGCTGAAGTCAGCCAGATTTAACAGAATGAATTATCCAGGCGGCCAATTAAAGTGCTAAAAATTGAATGAATTAACTAATAACATGAAATTATCCTGGCTCTGGCTGGATGATAGCAGATTATGAAGATTAAAATAATAAGTCCTTTTTTATTTTTTGTCATTGCTGGCATATCTGTTTTTGGCCAGATCGACATCGATATTGAAGATATCGAAACATCTTCTGAGCAAAAAAGTGAACACAGCACCAACCTGGCTTATTTTTATAGCATACAGCACTGGCAGAATCTCCCAGACCTTCTTTCGACAAAGGCCGGTCGAAATCATGAATCGGGTATTTTGTTGTTTTTTGATCTATTTGATCTTAACAGCCAGGTAAATTTGAGCACAGGCGTGTCATTTAAAATTTCTCATTTACATTCAAATGTGAATGATTGGACGGATGACGGCCTCTCGGACTCCTATGATCCCACTTATTTTCTTAATTCTTTCGATTTCCATAAGAATAAATTAGTGAGCGGTTGGCTGGGAATTCCGTTGTGCTTGAGCCTTAACACTTCCAGGGACTATAAAAAGACTATTAAAATTCAGGGAGGCATAAACGGATCTTACCTGCTTTATGCACACACAAAACTGGTTTATGATATCACCAAATTAAAAGTAAAAGCAGGAGCATATATCAATCCTTACCGCCTGGATGCCATCTGTACATTTGGCTGGCGATTTGTTTATGTATATGCTTCTTATGAACTGAATCCATTTTTTAACATCGCTGAAGCATCGCTTGTCCGAAACTGGACATCCGGAATCGCGATATACCTAAAACTCTGATTAATGAAGGATAAAATATTAAAGGCATTAAGTCATGTGATGGATCCTGATTTGAAGGACAACCTGGTCAAGCTGAATATGATTGACAAGCTGAAAATTGAAGGGAACACCGTTTCTTTCACTATTATATTAACAACTCCAGCCTGCCCTCTGAAGAAAGTATTTGAAGAAGAGTGTAATAAATATATTCATGAGTTGGTAGATCCTAAGCTGAAAGTAAAAGTGGAATTTGATTCTAAAGTGGCGCATACCCAAAGACAGAATATGGAGAAAATGGCGGGTGTCAAAAATATGATTGCAATTGCCTCAGGAAAAGGAGGAGTGGGAAAATCAACAGTGGCGGTAAATCTTGCCCTGGCTTTAGCAGAATTTGGAGCGAAAGTAGGATTGCTTGATGCCGATATGAATGGCCCTTCTATTCCAACCATGGTGGGCATTGAAGGAATTCAGCCTGCTGTAAAGGTGATCGAGGGTAAAAACATGATGATGCCGATCGAAAAATATGGCATTAAGATCATGTCGATCGGAGCCCTACTGCCACAGGATAAACCCATTGTGTGGAGAGGTCCGATGTTAAGCAATGGACTGACGCAATTGATACTGGATACAGTTTGGGGTGAACTGGATTATTTGATTGTTGATCTGCCTCCGGGAACCGGTGATATTCATATAACACTTTGTCAGCAAATGCTCTTATCTGCAGCTTTAATTGTAACTACTCCACAGAGGGTTTCCTTAACAGATACTTTAAAAACAATCGAAATGTTCAGGATCGATAAAATTAAAATTCCTGTTGCCGGTATAGTTGAAAATATGTCCTATTTTACCCCTTCTGAGCTTCCTGATAATAAGTATTATTTGTTTGGGAAAGGCGCTGGTGAAAGTCTAGCGACAAAGTACAAGGTTCCTTTATTAGCACAACTGCCTTTGGTTATGGGGGTTTCAGATAGGTCAGATGAAGGAACACCGATCATGAAAGATGATACAAATAAGATCATGCAGGAAAGTTTTCGTAAGCTGGCTCAGAATATGGCTCAACAGATATCCATCATTTCTGTGCAAAAGAAGGAACAATTATTAAAAACAATATAATGAAGCAAGCTATTTTTCCGGGTTCATTTGATCCGATCACATTAGGGCATTTTGATATTGTTCAACGCTCTGCCTTACTATTTGATAAAATATTCGTGGCCATGGGTGTCAATTCCTCCAAGCCTCGTTTTTTCCCTCTTGAAAAAAGCTTTGAAATGATTGAAGCAACGTTCAGGAATTTCCCTAATGTAGAAGTCATCAGTTACAATGAACTGACGGTTGATCTTTGCAGGAAGATGAATGTCAAATACATCGTCAGGGGAATTCGCAATGTGTCTGATTTTGAATATGAACGTTCTTTGGCTGACATGAACAAAAGCATGTATCCGGAACTGGAAACTGTTTTCCTGGATTCAAGAATGAAATACCTGCCGATCAGTTCAACTATAGTCAGGGATTTAATTAGAAATGGGGCTGATATATCCCCATTCGTACCAAAAGAGATTTTGGCTTTGATTTAGAAATCCAGTCCCAATGAAATGTAGGTCATGTTTTGATAGGTATATCCTCCTTCAAATCCCCAGGCATGGTCCAGTTTAACAAAATATCCAAACAAAGATGAACGAATGCCAATTCCATACCCGCCCACTATGGGTTCTCCCACTGTAATGACCGTGATCGTGAGAGGATTATTTTTAATCACGCGTTTATTCAACGAGTTTTCTTCAGAATACGGATTGCTTCCTGTCCAGGCCGTTCCAATATCTGCAAAAGGCACGATCATGAAATTTTCAATAAATGCAGATTTCAGTGGCAGGGCCGAAAAGTATCTAAATACTGGAATCCTAATTTCAGAGTTAATTAGCGCATAGGAATTTCCATTCCGGATATTTTGAGTAAAACCCCTCATTTGAGTGGCTAAGGATTTGAAGATATAATTGACATCCGGATCTACCTGTATGTTCTCATTTATTTTGGGGAAAAGCCAATTGTCAATTCCACCGAGCATGAACACCACTTTTGAACTCCCCATGGACGAGGCAAATGCGAAGCGGTTAGCCCAGATGATCTCTTTGTGCAGCTTGATGTATTTCCGGTAGTCGGCACCAATGACTATAAAAGCATTGGATTTTTGTGTAAAATTATAATAATTCTCAGCATACACCTTAAAGCGTGTTCCGTACAAAATGTTTTGACCCATTTCCCTGGAATTATCAAAAATAAATTCCATTTTAAATCCTCCATAATTGGTCAGAATATCCGGAGAAATTAAGCTATTATATTCTGATGAAAGGGTAATATTTCTGTCCTGCCTTAAAAATACATCCGACTTCAAAGCAGAATGCCAGCTAAAGGGATATTTTAATTGTACACGCCCTTCATGAGTTAATTGTTTGTTTCTTACATATAAATTATCTGAAGTTTCTGATTTTCTGTAGAAAATGTATTTTTTATCCAGTCTTCGCTTCAGATTTTCAAAAGCCATTATATATTCCGAACCATTGAGGTTCCCTTTAATTCTTACTCCTCCGGAAATCCGGTAATCTTTAAATAAATCATTAATTCCTATCATAAAAAACGCATTGGTCACTTTGTTGATAGGGCTTAATTCTTCATTTTTGT
Organism: Bacteroidota bacterium; assembly: GCA_016776505.1. Lineage (GTDB taxonomy): Bacteria > Bacteroidota > Bacteroidia > CAILMK01 > JAAYUY01 > JABINZ01. The sequence continues at coordinate 10,942 of JADHTG010000049.1, read as the reverse complement.
TATAAACCAGGTAAGGGGAATTTAAAAAACTGTTATCAAATTGGCTTACGAGGTAATCAGGTAAAAACGACAAAAAATATGAGCTGGAAGAACCAAATTTATTTCTTTTATAAGTGATGATGGAATCTTTGTTGCTTTTAGCTGTCACGATATCTGTCTCATCGAATACAATGGCATTCGGATGATCATTGTCAGTGGTGGAATCGGCCAGCCTGATTGAAAATTCATTAATGAAATAATATTTGAAGCTATCGACCAATTCATTATCGCCTTCCTGCTTTCTTTCCACATTCCGAATTCTTTTTGAGGAAGTATTTCGAATGCGATCTCTGAACAGGTTTTCATTTTTTGAGTGTTCGATGTATTTATCCTTAATGCTTTTTTCGCTGACTTTCGCAATTATCTCTTTCCTCACATCCATGGGTATAGGAGACAAAGAAAGGAGGACTTCATTATTTTCTTCAAAAAGTTCAAGAATTTGAGAGCAGGCTTGCTGAATATGATAGAACCTGATATTCCGGAGATAATTTGTTAATGAATAATGATATGCTGTATCATTAAAAATAACCAATGTATCAAATGAATTGATAAGAGTATCTTTCAGTTTCAGGCTTACTGTTTTGACATATTCCAAATCATTTTTCCAAAATCTAAAAGTGTCGTTCGTATACCTGCCTGTATCCTGATATGTTACAATGATTTCAATTTTATGGAATATTGAATCAAGATATACAGCATTCCTGTTGGTAATCCCATTTTCTGTCGTCAGGTAGCTTAAAAAATTGGTGTCGTATTCAGCTGGTCTTATTTCATCAATATCCTTCGTATAACTCACTCTCCTCAGGTCTTTGCTTTTATTGACCGCATCGTAATAAAAAATGTCATAACTCGAATTAAATTGCAATTCAGGATCAAAAAGCCTCTTAGCGATCTTTTGTCCGGGACGGTTTGAGCTAAATACAATGCCTTTGTCATCATCCACATAAGCTGGGGAATGATCATCGAAAATATCGTTGGTAATGGGAAATAAACGATAAGATCTGATCTCATAAATAAAAATATTGCTGCTTCCGTTTCGAATTCCCGAAAGCACTATTCTGCTTCCTCGTTTACTATAACTAAAATCAAGCACTTTATTAAGTTTTTCTAAAGTCCTTTCATTGATCATTTTCTTTTTCTCCACTTCATATTCAAAAAAAACAGGTTTTGTTTTCTGTTCGAGTATGATTCCGAGTTTATCTTCTTTTGGATGCCAGTCAATCAGAGGAATGCTTTTATCAATAGTGCTTTCATAAATCTTATGCCCTTTCTTGAACAATTTGATTTTATGACTGTTGTTCAAATCATAAATCCAAAGGGATGTTTTGCCTTGTTTGTTCAATACGTAAGCGATCCGGTCCCCCTGGGGAGATAATTTGATCTGGGTGATGTCTCCTTTTTTCTTGAATTTTTCTAATTCCAACTGGTAATCCAGGGCTTGGAATTTCTTACTTTCACGGGATAAGATTTCATAGCGATAAAACTTGTACCAGTCCTGGTATATTTGATAAAAAGGTTTCCCAATGACGTAATCAAAACCACTCTCAATATTCTTGTTAATACGGCTAAGGTATAGGATATTTCCTAGGGAAGACTTGCCATACACATTCACAACATATTCCCAAAAAAAATGTCCTATAAGAATTTTTTCTTCTGGTTTAAGATGACCAAATTTTTTATACCTGTCATATTCTATCCCGTCTTCAAATTTTTCTTTAGCCTCCAGGGCTAGGTCTCCTGAAAGATAGGATATCAATCCCTGGTAGTACCATTCTGGAATATTGATGAGGGCAATATTTTGAATTCTCTCCTGAATAGAAGTGCCATACATGGCTTCATTCATCATCACTTCAAGCAAAGAAGATCTGATCCGCTTATTAAAACTCTCATGAGCTCCATCGAAATAAACAAATGCAATGTTGTCAACCACAGGTGTGTGTCCTCCGGAATTGTATTGTTCTTCCGCCAGAGTGATATTCGATTGGCGATATTCAGCATAGGTATTATAAATGACTATGGTAATCCGGTTGCTGTTTCTTGTATTCAGTAATTCTTCAATTTCATCCAATTGAGTAGGAGCATGTGTCAGGACGTATTGAGCCAGGTTTTTACCTCCCATATAATAATACACCTCAAAGTCGGCAGTTCTGTAAAAGTACCAGTCAAATTTACCATATTGCACCCTAGACTTGCCGAATTCGGTTTGTATTCCCTGGGAATATGCTGAGAATCCAGATAAGATGGTTACAAGCAATAAAAAGCAAATCTGGATTTTTTTCATAAAATGCATTTGGAGATCTAATAGCTGATACTTTCAAAAATAAGCATAATGACATTAACGCTTGTTATACTGAAAAAATTGTACCAAAAAACCATCATAATGCGCTATTAATTGGCAATTTTTCCGCTTGTTACAGACAAAGTGTCACCTGATTTTTTGGTATAGAAATCGCAAAAATAAGATAAAACATTATATTTAAATCTGTTAATAATATAAGGACAATATTAAAGCGATGGAACATTTAACAAAACAATCATTTTTAGATAAAGTATATAATTTTGAAACAAATAAAGAATGGAAATTCGAAGGCGAAAAACCCGCCCTCATAGATTTCTACGCAGATTGGTGTCAGCCATGCAAAGTGGTAGCGCCAATTTTAGAAGAACTGTCAAAAGAATACGAAGGTAAAATTGATATATATAAAGTAAACACAGAAGAAGAACAGGAGCTGTCAGGTGCATTTGGCATACGTAGTATTCCTTCTTTGCTTTTTATTCCAATGGATGGTCAGCCACAGATGGCCCAGGGAGCACTTCCTAAAAATACCTTGGAAGAGGCATTTAAAAGTGTGTTGAAAGTAGAAAAATAGATTTACTGATATGGGATGGTTCTAATAACTTAAAGCCTATTATTAAATATCTTGAACTTTCCTAATCCAATTTTTTGCAGAAAATACTGAATGGACACTCCAATTACACCAAGTCCGTATATGATACTTCTTTTGAGGTTAATGGAAGATGCTTCTTCAAAATATTTAGTGGGGCAGGTCAATTCAGAGATTTCAAATCCTGCATAAAAGATTTGGGCTGTAATCTGGTTATCGAATAAAAAATCATTCGAGTTGTTCATAAAGGCTATTTTTTCCAATACTTCACGTCTGAAAGCCCTGTAACCAGTATGGTATTCTGACAATTTCTGATGCATCATCAGGTTTTGGAATAAGGTTAGCAGCCGGTTAGCAATGTATTTATACCAGGGCATACCACCTTTTTTTGCGCCTCTCCCAAGAATCCGGGACGCATAAACCACCAGGTATAAATCGGATGCAAGTATGGATGAAATGGCAGGAATGAGCTTGGGGGTATACTGGTAATCCGGGTGAAGCATGATGATAATATCGGCTCCAAGTTCAATAGCTTTATTGTAGCAGCTTTTCTGGTTTCCACCATAACCCAGGTTTTGATCATGTGAAATGATATGCTTAATACCAATGTTTTTAGCTATTTCAATAGTGTTGTCATTGCTGAAATCATCCACCAGCACAATTTCATCCACAATATCATGGGGGATTTCATCAAAAGTTTGTTTCAATGTCTTCTCTGCATTATAGGCAGGTAAAACAACCACTATTTTTAATCCCTTGATCATGATTCAATCCCAGGTGCAAAAATAGAAATAAGTTTGCATCCTTGTCTTTTCTTCCAGGAAAATCTAAATATGGGAGGCTGTTAACCAGGGTTTATTTTTTGATAAATGGACTAAAACAGGATAATTTAAGTGTCTAAGTCAAATTATATCTAATTTTAGAGCAGCATTAATCGCTTCAAAAGGGCCATATTCGCATATTTTATGAATGATAAAGTGAATATCAAAACAGATTACCAAAAGCTGATCTATGAAAACAGGGAAAGGCTGAAGGAACTTTCCACTATAAATAAAACTACTTCACTGATTCGGGAAGGTAAAAGCATGGATGAAACTTTGAAACATATATGCATGATTCTTCCTGCAGGCTGGCAATATCCTGAATTTACCTGTGCCCGAATAAAATATGATGAATTAATATTCTCCTCGAATGGTTTCAAAGAAAGCCCATGGTTTCAAAAAGCCCATTTTGACACACTGGATAAGAAAAGAGGAATCATTGAAATTTTTTATTCCAGGGAATTTGCAGAAATGGATGAAGGCCCGTTTTTAAAGGAGGAAAGGGATCTCATTGACAATATTGCCGGTTTACTTACAGGTTATTTGAATTCTATCGCTGCACATTTTATTATAAGCAAGCAGGCTAAGCCGGCGCTTAGTATTTTAAGTGATGAAGAATTTGTAGCGAAATCTAACCGCAAATTGTTACAGAAGTTTTTGAATAAGAACAATTACGACCGGGACATATACCATGATTTGATGCGTTTTAAAGTGAGTGAAATTTTACTGGTTGCGAATTTGTACGATGCCTACAGCATAGAAAAGGAGGGACGATTCTCCGAACATGTTTTGGGAGAATATCATCAACTGAATTTAACTTCCGTCCCGAGAATTACAGGAGTTTCCACTTTGGAAGAAGTAGTCGAACAATTGCAAAACAAGCATTTCGACATGATTATTTTTATGATTGGTGTAGACAAAAAAATACCCATTCAAATAAGCGAGATCGTCAAGTCGGAATATCCCTATATACAAACCTTCTTTTTATTGAATAACAACCGTGATATTTCATTTTTCAAGGACAAAAAACCAACTTTTATAGATAGAATTTTTGTTTGGAATGGTGATTCAAAGATATTCTTCGCTATGATCAAACATGTCGAGGATAAGATAAATGTAGAAAATGATACCCGCTTCGGTATGGTCAGGGTGATCCTCCTGGTTGAGGATTCTCCTATTTATTACAGCCGTTATTTGCCGTTATTGTATAATATCGTACTGGAACAAACCAAGCGGATTATTGATGATGTTTCAACCGATGAGTTATACCGTGTACTGAAGCTCAGGGCCAGGCCAAAAATTTTATTGGCATCCAATTATGAAGAAGCAATTGATATTGTGAACCACTACAAGGATTATATGCTTTGCTTGATCACCGACATGAAGTACCAGCGAAATGGAGTCGATGATGAATTGGCTGGATTAAAACTGGTCAAATTTGTGAATGAACACCTCAAGCATTTGCCGACAATTATTCAATCATCTGATCCGGCAAACGCACAGCTGGCTTATGATCTGAAATGCACTTTTATTGACAAAAACTCCGAAAGCCTGGTGCAGGATGTAAAGAGTTTTATTACTCATTACCTGGGATTTGGAAACTTCATTTACCGCAACAAAAAAGGTGCTCAAATAGCCGTTGCCCGCTCTTTAAAGGATTTTGAAAAACATTTGCATTCTTTACCCGAAGAGTCTTTGCTGTACCATGCCAGGAAGGATCATTTTTCCTTGTGGCTGATGGCCAGGGGTGAGATACAGGTGGCACGTATTATTAACCCTGCCAAAGTATCTGATTTTGATTCACCTCAAGGATTGAGGGAATATATGATCAATGTCATCCAGAAATTCAGGAATGAGCAAAATAAAGGAAAAGTAATTCCTTTTGAAGAAACATCCATACTGGATGATCAGAACATTGTTGGATTGAGTGAGGGTGCGTTGGGCGGCAAGGGACGAGGCATTTCTTTTATCAATACATTGGTCAATAATTTTGATTTTTCCCAACTGATACCTGACATTAATATTTGTACTCCCGTAACAACCATCATTGGTATTACAGAATTTGAATTATTCCTTGACAGAAATAAGCTGCATGAAAGTTTATACAATGGTGGAGATTTCAAGCAGATTAAAGAACTCTTTGTTGATTCCCGTATCACTGACTCATTGACACGAAAACTGAAAATCGTTCTGAAGAAAATCAAAAAACCAATAGCAGTCAGGTCATCCGGATTATTCGAAGATTCACTCATGCAACCATTTGCCGGCATTTTTGAAACTTATATTCTTCCTAATAGTCATGCAGATATTAATGTAAGACTTGAACAGTGCATAATGGCGATTAAACTGGTTTTTGCGTCCATATTTTCAAAAACTGCACGCGATTATATTGAAGCCATACATTATAAAATTGAGGAAGAAAAAATGGCAGTCGTTATACAGGAGGTAGTTGGAAATCAATATAATGATGTTTTTTATCCTCATATAAGTGGTGTTGCACAGTCCTATAACTATTATCCTTTTGGGCACATGAAGCCAGAAGATGGATTTGCGGTTGCTGCCTTAGGCCTGGGGACCTATGTAGTGCAGGGAGAGAAATCTTATCGCTTTTGTCCTAAATATCCTGATCTTGAAATAAACAGTCCGAAAGATCAATTCAAAAACTCCCAGCTTTATTTTTATGCAGTCGATTTAAGTAAAAAAGATGTCAATCTACTTGAAGGAGAAGATGCAGGTTTGATCAGGCTGGATATTGATGTGGCAGAAAAACATCAAACCTTAAAACACCTGGCTTCAGTATATAATGCTGATAACCAGACAATAAATCCAGGATTGGATGCAGCTGGTCCCCGTATTATTAATTTTGCGAATATCCTTAAATACGAATACATTCCTTTAGCAAATGCCATTGATGTTGTTTTGGATGTAGTGAAAGAAGCCATGGGAACCCCGGTAGAAATTGAATTTGCCGTTGACCTGAATAAAGACAAAGATGGGAAAGCATCCTTTTATTTATTGCAGATTAAACCACTAATTGGTTCATCACAGGACTATACTGTTGATATGTCAAGCATTGACAAAAAGGATATCATTTTATTTACAGATAAAGGCATGGGTAATGGAATCATTAATAACCTAAAGGATATAGTATATATTAATTATTCCAATTTCGATAAAAGCAAGACGGAGGAAATGGCAGCTGAAATAGAAGGGATAAATGCAGAAATGGGGTTGCGGAATAAGAAATACATATTGATCGGACCCGGACGATGGGGTACACGTGATAAATGGATAGGGATTCCGGTGGTTTGGCCTCAAATATCAAACGCAAAAATTATCGTGGAAACAAATTTTGAAGATTATCCTATTGATGCGTCCTCCGGATCACATTTTTTTCATAACCTGACTTCGATGAATGTTGGATATTTTACAGTCCAGCAAGAATATGGGGAGAACAAAATAGACTGGAAAATATTTGATGCCCAAAAAATAATCAGGAAAGGGAAATATTTCAATCATATAGAATTTGATCAGCCAGTTAAAGTCATGATGGATGGCCGAAAGCGAATTGCAGTAATATGTAAATAGCACTGGGCGGACTATGGGATCAGGATTCCGTAAAATACACTTAATTTACATTTGAAAAAAAGCTGAATGACATTAAATCCGGCATTAGGCTCAGCATACCAGCTCAATGAAACATCCTTTCATCTGTTGATGAAAATGAGAATCCATAAAGTTCTGCTTATTTCCAGTACCTATGATGCCTTTATCCTGGAAGAAGATGGAAGAATAGATGAACAGATATTCAATGAATATGTTTCTTTGAGCCTGCGCTATCCACCTGTTTTCATCAAGGCAACCTCAGCAGAGCAGGCATTTTTCATGCTTGAAAATGAAAGTATTGACCTGGTGATTACTATGCTAAGTATAGAGGACATGGATCCTTTTGAATTTTCACGGGAAATCAAATCAAAGTACTCGGAAATTCCTATTGTTGTTCTTACACCCTTCTCAAGGGAAGTTACCCTGAAACTTGAAAATGAGGACTTAAGTGCCATTGATTATGTATTTAGCTGGCTTGGAAACGCTAATCTGTTACTTGCTATCATAAAGTTGATAGAAGATAAAATGAACGTTGAACACGATGTAGATGTGGTAGGTGTTCAAACAATCATCCTGGTTGAGGATTCCATTCGGTTTTATTCATCCTATTTGCCACTGTTGTATAAATTCATTTTCAAACAATCCCAGGAGTTCATGACTGAAGGCTTGAATGAACACCAAAAAATGTTGAGGATGCGTGGTCGTCCCAAAGTATTGCTGGCAACCAATTATGAAGATGCAATTAGGTTTTATGAAAGATTCAAGCAAAGTCTTTTGGGTATTATTTCTGATTTCAGCTATACCAGGGAAGCTAAGCTGGATAAAATGGCCGGGGTTAAACTGTGTGAAAAGGTAAAAGAAGAAGACCAATACCTGCCTTTCCTGCTACAATCTTCAGAAAAGGAATATGTAAAAATTGCCAAGGAATTAAATGTTAAATTTCTTCATAAAGGTTCAACAACACTGGACCGTGAATTAAGATCCTACATCAATGAATACCTCGCTTTTGGGAAGTTTGTTTTCCTGGATCCAAAAACGATGACAGAAATAGCCTCGGCCCCGGATTTGAACAGCCTTCAGCATAAAATCATGGAAGTATCTGATGAAAGTCTACTCTACCACATTGAACGGAATCACTTTTCGAAATGGCTGAATGCACGGGCACTTTTTCCCATTGCTGATAAAATTAAATATTTAACCAAAAGTGATTTTGAAAACCTGGATGAAATTCGTACCTATCTGTTTGATACGATTGTCCAGTACCGGTTAAATAAAGGCCGTGGAGTTATCGCAGAATTTGACAGGAAACGTTTTGATGAATACACCATTTTCAGCCGGATTGGAAATGGGTCCGTAGGTGGAAAAGCAAGAGGGCTGGCTTTTATCAATTCCATGATTAAAAAAAATAAACTCCTGAACAAGTGGGATGACGTGGTTGTGACCATACCGAAAACAGTCGTCCTTTCCACTGATATTTTTGATGAGTTTATGGATGATAATAACCTCTACAATGTGGCACTTTCATCTCTTGATGATGAAGAAATCCTGAAACATTTTATTAATTCAAGACTACCTTTCAGGATCCATGAAGATTTGCTGGCTTTTATCTCAGTTCTTAACAATCCAATAGCCGTCCGATCATCAAGTTTGCTTGAAGACAGTCATTATCAGCCTTTTGCAGGAGTTTATGCCACGATTATGATCCCCAATTTACAGGATGATGAGAATAAAATGATACAGCAGTTGAGCATAGCGATAAAAAGTGTGTATGCTTCGGTATTTTATAAAAGCAGTAAAGGGTATATGAAAGCCACCCAGAATGTAATCGATTCGGAAAAGATGGGAATTGTGTTGCAGGAAGTTTGTGGCTCACCCTATGATTGCTTTTTTTATCCCACTTTTTCAGGTGTAGCAAGATCTATTAATTTCTATCCGCTGGATCCCGAGAAGGCTGAAGATGGAGTCGCCAATATCGCATTGGGATTGGGAAAACATATTGTTGAAGGTGGAATTTCATTGCGATTTTCTCCTGCTTATCCGCAAAAAGTACTGCAGCTTTCAGAGGTAAAAAGTGCATTGAAGGAAACGCAGAAATATTTTTATGCCCTTGATTTAAGAACTTCCTATTTAATCCCTTCAGTGGATGAAGGCATTAACCTGGTGAAACGGAAGATAGAGGATGCGGAGCAAGAAGGAAGTCTGAAATATGTGGCCTCTACCTATGACATTCAGAATGAAGCGCTTCGAGATGATATGCAAACCAAAGGCAAAAGGATTATTACATTTTCCCAAATTCTGAAACATCATGTTTTCCCGTTAGCCGATATTCTCAAAACCATTCTCCGTGTAGGGGCAAATGATATCAATAAACCCATTGAAATAGAATTCGCAGTCAATTTAAATGTAGCTCCTGGAAAACCCAAAATTTTTAATTTGTTACAAATCCGACCTATTATGGAAACGGATGAAATCTTCCATTGTAAACTGGAAGAAATCAATCCGGATGATTGTATCTTAACGAGTGAATCAGCCTTAGGCAATGGTATAATTAGCGACCTGAGAAATATCGTTTATGTGAAACCTGAATCCTTCAATTCCAAGAATACCAAGGAAATTGCTCTCTCTGTTGATGAAATAAACCAGCAATTCAGCCAGGAGGATAAGAACTATATACTCATCGGACCCGGCCGATGGGGTTCCAGCGATCCGTGGTTAGGGATACCTGTTAACTGGACTCAAATTTGCCAGGCACGACTCATCGTTGAATCCGGCCTGGAAAATTACCGTATTGATCCTAGCCAGGGGACACATTTTTTCCAGAATCTTACTTCATTTCGCGTAGGATATTTTACCATTAATCCCTTTGCAAATGATGGCTATTTTGACCTTGAATATTTAAATATGCAAAAAGCTGTTTTTGAAAATCAATACATCAGGCATATCTGTTTTAACGAAACAGTGAAGGTGATGATAGATGGGAAAAACAACAGGGGAGTTTTGCTGAAAGCTGGTCATGATGGGTGTGTTTGATGTGATGGTGATATTTATACTGAACAGCTTGTTTGCCCATTAATGCTTGTGAGGACACCTGCGATGACAAATGCTCGTTATTGCTGGGGCAGACACAAAATAAGGCAAAGAATGAGTAAATTTGATTACTAAACTAAAAACTACTGATATGAAAAACTCAATTAAGTACTTTACTTTTAGCCGTAAACATTTGCATGAATTCTATTTGGTTGGCGTTTCAGTTTTCGTCTCCGGTATTTCGATTTACGCAATTAATGATTTATTGATGAAGCAGTTCCCATTAAAAGCAGAATTATTGGATACCTTAATACCTACAATTTATACCTATACATTATTAATGGTTATGATTTTGACTGGATTTTATCTACTGAAGCCAAAAAAGTGGTATTTCTTTGCATTGAAGATTATTATTTCCTGCATAATAGTTTATCTGCTCAACACACTTATAAATGTTTTCTGGCTTTGATGAAAATCTTTTTGTGTTTACAATAAGTTTGCAATGTTTGTGAGGACATCTATCTGGGCGAAATGAAAATGAGCACGGGGGGAAATAGTTCGGTG
>JADHTG010000003.1 GCA_016776505.1 Bacteroidota bacterium | reverse complement strand
AGGTCAAATTATCGACCAGCATAACAAACCAAATCCGGATGTCAGATATTTACTTAATATGCCGGGAATGAATGTGCAATTAAAATCAAATGGCTTTAGTTATGATGCATATATTATTAAAACTCAGAAAAAAGCAAAGCATCCATCTAATTTTAGCGGACACTTATTTGATGAAGATTCTTTCGAAATGAGCAGTGTTTTTCATCGCATTGACATTGAATTTATCGGGTCGAATGCTTCCCCTGAACTGTTAGCTGAAAATCCAGGTGATGATTACCTGAATTATTATACAAGCTCCTTAGCTGAATCCGGTGCCACTTTTGTACATCATTTTGGAAAAGTGATTTATAAAAATCTATACCAGGGGATAGATCTTGAATTTATAGCCCGACCCGGAACCCGCAAGCCTGTTGAATATAACTTTATTGTGCATCCGGGTGCTGATATGTCACTCATCCAGTGGAGATATTATGGAAGCAATGATATAAAGCTTTATAATGGAAGTATGCACATCAAAACTATGCATGGAGTTATAAATGAGTTCATACCGGTCTCCTATGAATTGGAATCGAATAATTCAATTAAAATCAGCTACAAAGCATTAGAGGGAGGAATATTTTCATTCGAAGGAAAGTATAATAATCAAAAAACCATCATTATTGATCCCATTCCAAACATAATTTGGGCCACTTATTATGGGAGCACAAAACGGGACAAGGTAAATGGAGTGTCTTTTGATTCATCAGGAAATGTTTACCTAACTGGAGAAACAACATCCAATAACAATATGGCTACATCAGGCAGTCATCAAACTACTTATGCTGGAGGCACAGCTCATTACAACTGGGGAGGTGATGCCTTTGTCGCCAAGCTCAACCAATCAGGATCACGAGTATGGAGCACGTATTATGGAGGGAGCGACAATGATCAGGGAAACAGCATTATAACAACAATAAATGGAGATTCCTATGTGGCTGGATGTTCTGAATCTACTTCAGGGATCGCCACATCAGGTGCATTTCAGACAACCAGGTCCAGTTCAACCTATCACAATGCGATGCTGGTTAAATTCAATACATCCGGAACTCGTCAGTGGGGAACATATTATGCTTCTGGTGGAAATGACCATACATCTCTTAACAGTATAACTTTCGATACAAGCGGCAATGTTTTAATAACAGGAAGTGCTAATTGTGTAACAAATTGTAAGACAATAACTACAAGCGGAGCCTACCAAACCCAGAATTCGGCAACAGGAACCGGAAATGCTTATAATGATGCTTACGTAGCAAAGTTCAGCCCCTCAGGATCACTGATTTGGGGTACATATTTTGGTGGAAACCGGGGAAATAATCAAGCAAGTCATGACCAGGGTGCGGCTATTTACGTAGATGATAGCAATTATGTGTATCTTACAGGTTATTGTCAATCATCAGTTGGTATTGCAACCACAGGAGCTCATCAGACTTCATTTGGTGGTTCAGTAGGTACATACGATGCATATATTGCGAAGTTTAATAGTACAGGAACAGCTCTGATGTGGGCCACCTATTACGGTGGAAGTGGCAATGATTATGGTCGGGGAATTGTTGTAGATGATTCAGGGAATGTGTATGTTAGCGGAACGGCTGCTTCAACCACTACCTTCACCACAAGTGGAGCTTTTCAGTCCACTTATGCCGGAGGTGCTTATGATGGTTACCTGGCAAAGTTCAATCGGACAGGTACAAGGCAATGGGGAACCTATTATGGTGGGAGTGGCTCAGATTTAATCAGCAAATTATCCCTCAATCCAAGTGGTGATTTAATTATTACAGGCTATATTGATTCAATTTCTTCTACATCAGGACTGGCCACATCAGGAGCTTACCAGACTACCTATGGAGGAGGAACACAAGATGGGATGATTGTTAAATTCAGTACTTCAGGTGCACGTAAATGGTGTTCCTATTATGGCGGAAATCTCCAGGATCTGATTTATAATCACTCTGTTGATCCTAATGGAAATATTTACATTGGTGGTTTGACATTTTCAACTTCTGGAATTGCTACAAGCGGAACTTATCAAACAAGCTGGTCGGCTATGGAGGATGGTTTTGTGGCAAAAGTTCAGGACCAGCCTATATTAGTTAGTTCGGTAACGAGCATTCAACCGGACACTACTGCAACACCTGCCGGAACCCAAAATAAAATGATCATAGGTGTCAAAATAAACACAACTGGCAATAACGCATTTGCTAAAGTAACCCAGTTTTCCTTTGACACAGCCGGAGCATTTGATTATTCCAATATTACTGGACCAGCCAAAGTGTATTATACTGGGAATGCGGACACGTTTAATGCTCTCAATCTTTTTGACAGTACTTCCAATAAACCAACAGCAGCATTTACAGTTTCCGGAAACCAGGTTCTGGATACGGGGACGGTTTATTTCTGGCTGGCTTTTGATGTGGATTTCAATGCCACGGCAAACGATTACCTGGATGCAAAGTGTACGGAAATGAAATGGGATTCCGGGGGAACATCAATTTCCCAAACGCCTGTAGAAATTTCTCCAGGCGGGAAAATAAGAATTACACCTCCCCTGAAGAAATTAGGAAGCATTCATTTCACTCAACCCTCCACATATTATGTATACAGGTACTCAATAGATAACCCGGTTCTCCGGATTGACCTAAATGTACTTGGGACAGCCGGTACACTTTTGTTAAACCAACTGACAGTGGGAGCTGTAAATACCAATAATTCAGATGTATCTTACGTAAAATTGTATTATACTACATCCACTACTTTTTCGACATCCAACATGATAGGGAGTGCAGTCACCATTTCCGGTGGCATTGCCGGTTTTACATCCCTCAACCACAGTCTTCCAGCCGGGAAGAGTTATATCTGGGTCACCTATGATATTCCGGGTTCAGCCTCTATATTTGATACAGTGGATGCTAAAATACCAGCGAATGGAATTGTCATTGGCGGGGAATCCTATCCATCATCGGATGAAAATCCATCAGGTGAACGAATCATTTATTCGAATTTTCAATATGATGCAGGCATATCCAACGTTCTCAGTCCATCAGCTCCCTATTGTAAAACCAGCCAGTTCATCAAAGCGCGTTTGTATAATTATGGCACGAGCACACTGACGAGTGATACGGTCAGGTGGGCCATTAATGGAGTAGCCCAATCACCCTATATCTGGACTGGTTCTTTAGCGACAGGGAACTATACAGATCTCAGCCTGGGCAGTTATAACTTCACGATGGGAACCAATTATACTATCAAGGTGTATCCCTCTTACATTAATGGGACTTACCAGGATAGTTACCATCCCAATGATACAGCGACCCTGACATTCACTATTTACCCCACGCCAGTGGCCAGTTTCAGTGTCAATGATACCTTCCAGTGCTTCAAAGGAAACTCATTTGTGTTTACCAACACATCTGCCATTGGCTATGGCACTTTTACTTCCTCCTGGAATTTTGGTGATGCGAGTTTTTCCAGTTCTGAATCACCCACGCATTCGTACCAGGGTATAAATACCTATCCGGTCCAGCTGATTGTCACTTCAGCTTATGGTTGTTCAGACAGCATCAGTCATCATGTTTCTTTGAAACCGAATCAAATCACAGCATTCAGCATGAATGATACAGTCATTTGTCTGAATGGCAATACCTTCGATTTTACGAACAATACCACTTTCGGTTACGGAACTTTTACGAATTTCTGGAAGTTTGGTGATAATGCCACCTCAACAGCTATTTCTCCTTCACATTCTTATAATTCCATAGGCACCTACGAGGTCAAACTGATCACCACCACGAATACAGGTTGTGTTGACAGTCTTTCTAAAACAGTTTATGTCAACGAACACCCTGTTTCCTCATTCCAGATCGTTACAGATACTTCGCAATGCCTTAGTACTAATCTATATACTTTTACCAATTCCACAACGATTGGTTCAGGCACCTTTACCAATTTGTGGCGTTTTGGGGACAATACCAGCTCGACGAGTTCGAGTCCGGTTAAATCTTACACTTCTACAGGGAGCTATACCATAAAATTGATTAATACTTCCAATCATGGTTGTAAGGACAGTGTCATGAGAAATGTAATTGTCCATCCCAACCCGGTTACTTCTTTTGGCATAAACGACAGTTCTCAATGCACCAACACGAACAGCTATGTCTTCACCAATAATTCATCCATTGCTTCAGGTACATTCAGCAGTTTATGGAATTTTGGTGACCAGAGCACTTCAAGCAATACGTCCCCCTCCAAAACCTATACTTCAAGTGGTATTTATGATGTAAAGCTTGTGACCGAGTCGAATTATGGCTGCAAAGACAGTGTAACACAGAAAGCTTATCTCAGACCCAATACAGGAATATATTTTACGATCAATGACAGCGACCAGTGTTTTGATTTGCATTCCTTCACATTCAGCAATTTTTCCAATATCATATCGGGTAGTTTCACTAATTTATGGACATTTGGTGACAATACGAGCAGTTCAACGAAGTCACCTTCCAAAATGTATTCGGGCAGGGGAACTTATTCTGTTAAATTATTGACCACCTCCAATTTTGGTTGCAAGGACAGTTTGACCCGCAAGGTGTATGTGAGGCCACACCCGGTCTCATCCTTTACCATAAACGACAGTTCACAATGTGCTAACCTGAACTCCTTTATATTCACTAATTTTTCATCGATTCCCTCAGGCACTTTCAGCAATTCCTGGGAATTCGGTGATTTAAACACCTCAACGCTTAGTTCACCGGTTCATACCTATACCAGCCAGGGTACTTTTAATGTAAAATTAACAACTACTTCAAATCATGGCTGTAAAGATATTTCAACACGAAAAGTAATCATCAGTCCTCGCCCTTTTGCGTATTTTACAACGAGTATGAGTGCCCAGTGTCTGAGCAGCAATTTGTTTTATTTGGATAATCACTCATCTGTCAGTCCCGGGACCATTGCCCATTCCTACTGGACTTTTGGAGATGGAGATAGCAGTGAATTATACAGTCCGCAGCATAAATACACTTCTGCCGGAACTTACACTATTATGCTGAAGGTTGAATCTGATTTTGGATGTACGGATACCATATCGAGAAAGGTGGAAGTGGTTCCAGCACCTGAAGCAGGAATGATTCTTAGTGATACTGCCCTTTGTTTTCAGGATAACCTGTTCCAGTTTACAGATGATTCAAAAAGCTCGATTGGTACAATCACCAATTACTACTGGTTTTTTGGTGATGGTAAATTCAGTACTTCGCAGAACAGCAGTCATTCCTATGCTTCCTCCAAATCTTTTGTTGTTACCCATATTGTGACGTCCTCAAACGGTTGTAAAGATACCGTTACACAAACCCTGCTTGTTCATCCCATGCCAGAGGCCTTGTTTACTATCAACGAAAACGTCCAGTGCCAGGTTGGTAATTCCTTTGTTTTGAACAATCAATCAAGTCCGGCTGGCCTGGATTACCAGTGGGCTTTTGGTGATGGAGAAAATTCGACTGATGCAAGTCCATCCTATTCATATTCCAGTAAAGGGATTTATGATATCCGTCTCATATCAGTAACTGCTGAGAATTGTCCGGATACGCTGGTAAAAAGTGTGACTGTGAAAGAGTCACCTATTATCAAGCTGGGGAATGACACGACCCTGTATCACAATCAATCCATCACCCTGGATGCAGGAGGAGTTTATGATTCCTATTTATGGTCGACCAATGAAACTTCACGCAGCATAGAAGTTAACACCAATGATATTGGATTGGATAATCCAACATTGTTCTGGGTGCAGGCTGATTTGCAGGGCTGTGAAGGACATGATTCAATCAGCATTACATTTACGCACAATATTTCTATCCAGGAAAACAATGTTGATCTCCATCTTGTGGTTTATCCAAATCCTACCAGTGAATTCATTTATATTGAGTCAGACAGGATTGTTCAGGATATGAGTATCACCTTAACTGATTTGAACGGTAAAATCCTGCTTAGTGAACCTTTTAGAGGCAAGAACCAACATCGTATAGATATGAGAGAATTGGCAAAGGGTATATACTACCTGAATTTCAGCAGTAAGGAGATAACTAAAGTGATGAAAGTGATTAAGTACTGATTTTGTTCTGGTTTGACGTTTTATTGGGAGGTGTTTTGAAAGCCCCATTTTAGTCCAAAATCGTTGGTGAAGACACCAACTCGGGCGGAAAATAAAGTATCATAAAGATTTAAAAGATGTGAATTACTAATCATAGCACAGTTTGTTGAATACTTCCCTGCATTATTAACAAAATTGTTTAAAAATGAACCCAATCCCTTCCTTGTGAATCTTCCCAAAATGCTCAAGTTGGTGTCCCCACCAACTTCTCCAAATAAATCCTTATCCTCCCATCCAACTTCAACAGCCCTGTATTCTTGAATAACATTTTAAGTTTAACTTTTTTGAAATTTGCAGTATGGAAAATGAAAGTCCAATATACTTTTTTACAGCTTCCATCCTAAAGTTTCAAAGGCTACTTTCAGATGATAATTTCAAAGATATTATTATTCAAAGTCTTCAACATCTTGTTAAATCCAATAGGTTGAAAGTGTATGCTTTTGTTGTCATGCCTAACCATTTACATTTTATCTGGGAAGAAATCTTTCAGCCTGATTATAAAGAAAGTGCAAAAGCAGCCTTTATGAAGTTTACTGCACATCAATTTCAAAAAAGGCTGAATTTAGATTCACATGAAACACTTGCAAATTATTATGTGAATAAAAGTGACAGGAAACACCAGTTTTGGCAAGAGGATCCGCTTTCGGTTGAAATATATTCAAGATCGGTGATGGAACAAAAACTGGATTATATTCATAACAATCCTGCTCAGGATCACTGGAATTTATTGGAAGATCCGATACAATATAAATATTCATCTGATCGATATTATGAAGAAGAAATTGACGAATTTGGCATAATAACTCATTATCATGAAGTATTTTAGAAATAGACATATGCTCTTGAAAAGTTGGTGGGGACAACAACTCTGGCAAAAATATGTCAAGTTATCTTGGGCAAGGAAAAGCTTATTCTATATTCCTCTATTAATTCTGGTTTTTATTTTAATAAGTTGGATTTCAAAAAACAATACTTCTTTCCAAAATAGTCCAGAGGAACAAAAATCATGTGATTGTTTTTCAAATAATGAAACCAAAATTCAATTAAAAGAGCTCCCAGTTTTTGAAATTAATCCAAATTTTACAATATGTTTGAAAAGTTATTTTTCAGTTAATGGAATAACTCTTGAACCTTATGGACAGTTCTATGTGATTGATTGTATTAACAATAAAGTGATTGCTGAGTCTTTAACAGGTTATAAATATGAGTTATCTTCACACAATAGAATATTGACAATTTCAATAATGCATAGTGTGCCTTATTATAAATATACTGAATTCTATGATTCAAGGAAAAGATCACTAATCGAATTTAATATAGAAATGATAAATGAATCACCGACAATTTCAAGTCATATCAGTTATAGCTTCCCAAGCTATAATTCTAAGGAGATTCAAAAGGCAATATTTATGTATAATACTTGGGTTGACTCATTTAATTTAAATCCATCAAATAATTCATATTTTAATTTACAATTTAATTCGCTTAATATATTTTGGTGTGTATTAAATGGAAGTGAAGAGGCCAGAATTTTACTAAATCAGCATGAGTCATTATTTGTCCGAGAAAAAATATCAAAAATTTGGGATTATGATAAATACTTGAAAAACAATAAGGATATTTTTTCTAAAAATATAAATGAAATGATTCAATGCGTTAAAATGATTGATAATATTAAGGGAATTCAAGATGAACTATTTAAAAGTATAAAAACAATTTATAGATCCAAATAATTAGGAATTCATGCCCAAGTTGGTGTCTTCACCACGTCAACAAAACTTCCTTTATTTCCTGTATGATAAACAATTGTTGCAGTTTTCGAACGCTACCTTCCAATTAAGTCATAGAATGGAACGAAGGTTATCAAATATTAGTTTTTTTCCGGTTTGACTCTATATATGGGGCGTTTTGGAATCCCCATTTTAGTCCTAAATCGTTGGTGAGGACACCAACTCGGGCGGAAAAATAAAGTATGAAAGGACAAAAAAGATGAGAACTTTCAACAAACTGAATAATAGCGGACCCAATCGCTTCCTTGTGAATCTTCCCACTATTCCCACTATGCCTAAGTTGGTGTCTTCACCACGTCAACAAAACTTCCTTTAATTCCTGCATGATAATTGATCAATTATTGGCATTATTGAAGGTGGATAAACCATAATGACAGCTACCAGAACATTTATTGATAAACTCAGGGAGGAATTATCCAAACCTCTTCCTGGAGAATCTGCTCAATACAAGCTGACTCCAGCAATCCGGAAAAAGAAGGTGGAGGACATGTTGAAGTTAGGCCCACCCAGGGATAGCAGTGTTTTGGTTTTATTGTACCCAAAGAATGGTGAATTGAACACTGTTTTCACTCAGCGTCACGACTATGCCGGAATTCATTCCAACCAGGTTAGTTTCCCAGGTGGTAAAAAAGAGGAGACTGATAGGGATTTTATGGCTACTGCTTTGCGTGAAGCCAAAGAAGAAATGGCAATTCAGCCTGAAAAAGTAGAGATCCTGGGTCAACTTAGTGATTTATTGGTTCCTCCCAGTCGATTTGTGATTCACCCCTTTATTGGGGTGTCAGAAAAAAGACCCGATTTTATCCCACAGCAAAGTGAAGTAAAAAGCTATTTTGAAGTACCGTTGAACCTGCTAAGCAATCCCGAAAGAATTAAGGAAACGGAACTGAAATTGTCAGATGGAAAAATATTTAAAACCCCCTATTACGATCTGTATGGCCACATTGTCTGGGGCGCTACTGCAATGATAGTCAGTGAATTCCTGGAAGTTCAAAAAAATATTCAACTGGAAGATTGAAAATAATGGGTTACCATTATTAACCTTCATAAACTAATGAGAAAATAGACATGATTAAGTACATAATCTTTACAGCCACTATCCTCCTGGTTTTAAGCACTGCCAGCACAGCACAAAATCATCAAGATGCCTGTAAATATTTAATACATGCCTCCCGGAATTACTGCGACGGACATCATAGAGCAAGCATCAGGAATTTGAAAAAACTGATCAAGAAACATCCTGGTCATACCCTGGAAGATGAAGCTTTTTATGCATTAGCACGTTCTTATCAAAATCTTAATAAAAATAATAAAGCGCAGGAATTATACTTAAGTATCCTTGAATTGAAGGATGAAAAAGAAGCAGATTCATTTGGTTACGAATTGTTTGATTGCAGTTATATGCAGGCTGGTTGCAAGAATATCCTCATCCCTGATTTCCTGGTCAACATCCAACACGAAGCATGTCTTAATCTGTCTGAAATGGCTCTTGCTAAAAAGGACTTCAAACAGGCTTTGTATTACATCCTGATTGCTGACAAAAATGTACGTTATTGGTATGGATGTGGTACTGGTGATTATGAGGAAGATATGAGATTATCTCTATTCTATTCCCGCTACTATGAAGCTACTCAAAAATCAGATTCAGCAATCAGGGTACTTCTCCCATATCTTTTTGAACCTGCTGCATTTCCTAATTCACATTATGATGATTTAGTTGATCGGGCAAACCACCTTCTGATAAACAAATATGAAAAGGATATACTGAAAACAAAACTGGACCAGGTAATTGACCATATTATCCAGGAAAACCTGGGCGATGATCATCATTCCAGCTATAGGTATTATGTGTTATTTGAAGGAGAGTACATTCCTGCTTCGCCCATGTATTTGTTTGAGCACAATGGAAATAAAAGCGAAGTAATTGAATTTATAAAAAGCACAAGTTTTTATCAGAAGGTATCCAATTGAAGGCCAGGTGAAAAAGGCAATTTTCCTTCCTGCCATCCGGCAGAAGGAACATTGGAATTAGGAAAGACAAAAAAGCAGAATTGGTTTGTTATGACAATGATTATTACGGTATTAGCTGTAATAATTAAAGAAAATGTGATGCTCATATCATAGCAAGCCTGTTTGTTTTCGGAAGGATTTTTGTTTTTTATGCGTTG
Source organism: Bacteroidota bacterium (assembly GCA_016776505.1). Classification (GTDB taxonomy): domain Bacteria; phylum Bacteroidota; class Bacteroidia; order CAILMK01; family JAAYUY01; genus JABINZ01. The sequence goes on along the minus strand of JADHTG010000003.1, from coordinate 78,200 downwards.
ACCGAAATTCGTATATTCGAATTTCAATCCATTTATCCTATGACAGAAAAACCTTTAGCCGAGCGCATGAGACCTCAAAACCTGGATGATTTCATTGGCCAGGAACATTTGGTTGGCAAAGATGCTATTTTACGTAAGGCTATTGAAGGGGCAAGCATTCCATCTATGATATTTTGGGGACCGCCCGGAGTAGGTAAAACCACACTTGCATCTATTATTTCAAATCAATTGAATGTCCAGTTTTTTGCATTAAGTGCTATTTCAGTGGGAGTAAAAGAGGTGAGACATGTAATTGATATAGCCAAGCGCTCAGGCCAGGTCATTCTTTTCCTTGATGAAATTCACCGGTTTAACAAAGGCCAGCAGGACGCTTTACTGGGAGCCATTGAAAAAGGTCTGATTATTTTTATTGGTGCAACCACTGAGAATCCCTCCTTTGAAGTTATTTCAGCTCTCTTGTCCAGGTGCCAGGTTTATATACTGAAAGATCTGGAAGAAGAAGGTCTTAAGAGGCTTATCATGAATGCTATTGAAAAGGATGAAATTTTAAGCAGGAAAAAAATTGAAATAAAAGAATGGGATGCTATGTTGAGAATCTCAGGTGGAGATGCTCGCAAGTTGCTTAATTTGCTGGAACTGGTTGTTACACAATCCGGAAAGGATAAAGTGATACTGAATAATGAAATTGTAACCAAAGTCATTCAAACCAACCTGGCTGCATACGATAAAGCAGGTGAACAGCATTATGATATCATCTCTGCATTTATAAAGTCCATGAGAGGAAGCGATCCCAATGCTGCCGTTTATTATCTGGCCCGAATGTTAGCTGGAGGAGAAGATCCAAAATTCATAGCCAGGAGGATGGTGATACTGGCTTCAGAAGATATAGGAAATGCCAATCCTAATGCCCTGCTGCTGGCTAATGCATGTTTCCAGGCCATCGATGTGATTGGCATGCCGGAGGGACGAATCATTTTATCCCAAACGGCCATATACCTGGCTTGTTCAGTAAAAAGCAATGCTTCTTATATGGCGATCAATGAGGCTGATAACGAAGTCAGGAAAACCGGTGATTTGTCCATACCACTTCATTTAAGAAATTCACCAACCAAGTTGATGAAAAGTATCGGATATGGTAAGGATTATAAATATGCACATGGATATGAGGGGAATTTTGCAGACCTGGAGTTTTTGCCGGATAAAATAAAAGGGACAAAACTATATGATCCCGGAAAAAATCCAAAAGAAGAAGAGATCAGGAAAAAAATGAAAGCTTATTGGAAAGAAAAATATGGATATTGAAATATGGATTCAGGATATAAAAAAATGTGGATAATTTTTGTTTTTGGAATCCTCTCAATTAACTTAATTGCGCAGAATACGAATAATCCGGATTATGTATACCGGGATTCTGAAGTGGATTCTGTCCCGGTTTTCCCGGGTGGAAAAACAGCCATGATGAGTTATATGGAAGAAGGCTTAAAGCAAGTTGACTTTAAAGGAGTGGATACCAGGGGATGCAAAGGGATGCTGGTGGTTTCTTTCATTGTTGAAAAAAGCGGGAAAGTATCAGCTGTTGAAATCATACGTCCTCTTTGCCAAAAAGTAGACGGTGAAGTAGAAGAATTGATCTGGCAAATGCCAAGCTGGAAACCAGGATTTAAAGCGGGTGTAAATGTCAGGGTTAAAATTAATATGCCTGTGCGCTTCTTAGTCCCAATAAATGAAAATGAATGAACTCAATTTATGTGTATAGGATTTTCATAATTTTCTTCCTTTTTTCAACCCAGCTCTTTGCAGGGCAGGTTGATACATCAAAAATTATTTTTAAAGGGAAGGAAATCAGGATTAGGTACACACATAACAGGCAAATTAAAGAAGCACCGTTTTTTATCGAAAACAAAACAGGAAGGTCTGTGAAAGTAAAATTAAAAGGGGCTTATCTTGTTCGTGGGAAACACTATGATCCATTGGCAAAGCCTAAAATTAGACTTTATTATCACAATAAAATGAGAAAAATTGAGGAATTGACAATTCCTCCCAATGGGAAATTCAATTTCAACCTGGTATTCAAGTCTTTTACAATCTACACCGGATCAACATATACCGTGATGTGTGTTTTGCTGGTAAATGGTAGAAAAATGGAGGCTTTTACACCGATGACCATGTTCAAATTAGAACAAACAGACAAAAACAAACTCAAGAATACCGAGCAGAAGTAGGCCGATCATAAATCATCCCAATTTCTTTTCATTCAATATCTTTGTGATCCCATTATCATGCTTTTTATAAAAGAATTATATACCGAAAATTTTAAGAATCTCAAGTCTGCTAAAATTAAATTTGACTCGAAATATGTTTGTTTTGCAGGAAACAACGGGGCAGGCAAAACCAACCTCCTGGATGCAATTCATTACCTGGCAATGGGTAAAAGTTATTTCAATTCCATTGATTTGCAGAACATTAATTATCATAAAGATTACTTCAACATCAAATGCCGAATTGAAAAACAAGGAGAAGATTTTGATCTTTTTTGTGCTTATGTAAAAGGATTGAAAAAGAAAATAAAGAAGAATGAAGTAGAATATGAGAGACTATCTGAGCATGTGGGGCAATTCCCGGTGGTCATAGTAACTCCCTATGACAATAGTTTAATTACGGGTGGAAGCGAGGAGAGAAGGAGATTCCTGGATATGATTATTTCCCAGTACGACAGCGAATACCTGGAGTCATTATTTACTTACAACAGAATTTTGCAGCAACGAAATGCCCAACTGAAAACCATGTTTGAAACAGGCCAGCAAAATGCTTCCTTGTTGGGAATTTATAATATTCAATTATGCGAGCCTGGAGAACAGATTTATAGAAAACGAAAAGAATTTGTGAAAGTATTCTGCGATTTGACATTAAAGTATTATGGTCAAATCAGTAATCAAAAGGAAGTGATCAGTCTGAACTATAAGAGTCAATTGGATGATAATTCACTGGAAAAGCAATTATGTGAAAGTTTTCAAAAGGATTTTTATACTCAACGTACCAATGTAGGAGTTCATAAAGATGATCTCCCTTTATTTATACATCATGTTCCTGCCAAGCGTTTTGCTTCTCAAGGGCAGCAAAAGTCCTATCTCCTGTCTATGAAAATTGCCCAGTTCAACATACTAAAAGAATCAACCCAAATCGAACCTTTATTTTTACTGGATGATATTTTTGATCGCCTGGATCAGGAGCGCACTACCCGATTGCTCGATATTATTACTGCCAATGGATTTGGCCAGATTTTTTTAACTGATACCAATGCAGACAGGGTGAAGAAGGTGTTTGGGAAATTGGGGAAAGAGATACAGGTCCTGAATATTTCCGATGGGGAGATTAATTCTTAGTATTTTTTTTGGGATGGTTCCTTTATATAAATTAAATTCGTTCTAATTGATACAATTTGTATTATCCATGTTTAATCATGAAGAGAATAATATTCCTTTATCTGCTTATTTTTCCTTTAGTCACATTCTCCCAGTTACAGATTCTGACTGTATCCCCATCAGACCTTATTAAAGGCCAATCTACTTTCATTCTTATTAAAACTACAACCACTCGTTTCGATCTCTATTCACCTCACATTTCTTTAGGCAATGGGGTCGATATTCAGTCAATTCAAATCCTGTCTCCAACTATGTTAAGTGTAGAAGCTTTCGTGCAGATGAGCGCTGCAACCGGCCCAAGAGATCTTCAAATAGATTATAGGGGTGAAATTTTTAGTCATCCTGATGCAGTAAACCTCATTGCCCCTAACTCTGCTTTGTCATTGAGTATTCATCTCATGCCCTTCGAAATTTTGCATATATCTGATTTTGATCCTTTGAATCCATTATGGACACCTCTCTTATTTCATATTACTTTTTATAATGATCTGGTTAGCAGGAATATTAAATTGAGGTTTCTTTTGAAAAGCCTGGACTATGGTGAGATCCTGCTGAGTGAAAGAACCTACACTAATCTCCAACCAAATGAATTAATCAGCCTGACAAATCGTGATTTTGAAGATTATTATCTCAACGGTCAGTCGGACGAATTTTTAGACAAATCTGGTGAAACCTCCCTTCTGCCTGCAGGAGAATATTCCTTTGTAATTGCAGCTATCGATGAACTAGACAATATACTGGTAATTGATAATCAAAACATTCTCATAGAAAACAACTTGGCAAATATAGACTTAATTGGTCCCGGGAACCCAATGGATGTGAGTCCAGCAGAAATTCAGGCAGGAAGTCCTTTTTTTCAATGGTTTTCTTCTGGATATTCTTTTGACTTCAGGTTGGTAGAAGTATTTCCTGGACAGTTGGCTGCCGAAGATGTGATGACCAATTATCCGGTTTATACAGCAAAATCAATACAGGAGAACTTTTTGACTTATCCTGCATTTGCCGAATTATTGGAAGAAGGGAAAACCTATGCCTGGCAAATTACCAGTTATTACCTGGATGCGCTGGGTCAGAAAAGTGTATTGAGTGAAGTGTATTGGTTCAGTATTTTGAATACCGGCAACGAATTTTTACATTTAGAAAAGCTAAAAATTATACCCGATAAGTTAATTCTTGAGCGGAATAAGAGTTTCCATTTCAAGGCAGTTGGAATCGACAGAAATGGGCAGGAAGTTCCGGTAAACTGCGATTGGGAAGTACTTCCACTGGATATGGGTTGGATAAATTCAGATGGATTCTTTCAAGCTGGAAATCAGCCAATCCCAGTTCAGTTAAAAGCACATTGGGGTAATTTAAATGCTGATGCTATTGTTATTGTAGTTGATGAGATTGCAAATGCAGAACCGGATATTTCAGCCTGGATTGATAGACTATTTGGAGTTCATCTGACAAAAGACCTCTATTTGAGCCTGCAAACGGGTGAATTTTCCTCTTTAAAGGGTGACAACAAGCTCAGGACACATCTCTATGAATCAGTGGATTTGGATATTTCTTCTAATGGACCAATTATATGCGAAACATTTCCTGAGTACCTTCTTGCTGAGCCAAATAACATCTTAAAAGCAATCGGTACCATTAATCCCAAACAAGATAGTATTCTTGAAAAGGGGAAAAGTTATGATGCTAAATTAATTGCAGATTATGATATCACATATGCACTGCAAAACAAATCCACATCTGCCACTTTGGTGGATAGTTTCAAATGTGGAAGTTGCATATCGAACAATGAAATTGATTCTTTTGTAGTTTTTAATAAAATGGGGAGGCATATCAGGGAAATCAGCATACATAGCATTTGGGCTGAAATTCACTCCATCACCAGGCAGGGAGATAGTTTAATTTGTGTTTCAAAAAGCTATCCTGAAAATGGGCTGGTCAAATGGAGTTTGGGAGGTCGTGATAAACAGGGAAATGAGGTGTCTTATTATGTGCCCCAATTGTCAGGAAAGTATCTCTTAAGCATGAATTTTATGATTGGGGGCGTGAGTTATCGTGATTCTGCATTCATCCAGCTTGATGGCTCAATCCAGGAAAAGAACCAGTTAAGGTGGGAAAAAATATTTTCTCCTCAAGGCACTTCTTTTCAGCAAAATTCTGATGGGGATGAGGAATTGCATTTTGAGTTGGTTGAATTGAAAAACCTGGAGGCCATTTCTGTCATTTGTCCAAAAGCGGGAAGCACTGTATTTAATGGTGAATTATTTGTCGTATGTGAAGTGAATCCACGAATTAAACTGGATCCCAATACGGTTCAAATATTTATTGCGTCTGCAGAAGTAAGTAGCGAGGTAAAAGTTCAGTCTCATACTATTTCCGCTATGTTTACAAACAAAATAAGGCCGGATGTCTATGATATTGAAGTCAGGTTCAGGGATGTAAACAAGAAACTATATTTTAAAAACTGGTCTTTTTTTATTGTAAACAGAAAAAAGAAAACCACTGAAATGGAAGTGGTCAAACAGATAAATTTGAATAATAAATCGGCTTTTAGCGGGCGTATATCCGCCTCATCTAAAATGACACAACTGAATGGTGTGGATGCCTATCTCAGGCAGGAACCCACAGAGTTGCACCATATTAGATTGGATGGTCAGATACACTTAAACAAGTTCACAATTCCTTTGAAATTATATGCAACGAACCAGGAAAGCCCGCTTCTGCCATATAGAAATCGTTTCATGACCGGATTTGAAACTAAAGCCTTTAAATTGTATTTGGGAGATTTTAATCCTTATTACCATCAGCAGGTTCTGTTTGGCCAGCAAATCCGTGGAGTTCATGTACAGTATAAATACCATGGAATGGAAGTTTCCTATGCAAGAGGAGAAATTGAACGAAGTGTTGAAGGCATTTTAGATACCTTTATTAGGGGGCAGGGATTTCCTCCTGGAAATTTACATAATGATTCTACTTATGTTTTGGAAGGAATTTATAAAAGAAAGATCTCCGCACTGAATTTAAAATTCAACACCATTGATAATACCCAATTCAATGTCATCTTTCTTAAATCTACAGATGATACCAATTCCATCAAATACGGAGGATATGCCGGGCAAAATTTTGTATTTGGGGCAAGTAACCAGGTCAGGTCAAGAAATCATATTTTCGAGGCCGATTTCGGAGTGGCACTGAGTGTAACAACAGATGATATTAAAAAAGGTACTTATAGCAAAAATGAAATTGACGGGCTGTTTGGAACAGATCTTCCATTTTTCCCCGAAAACTTAAACTGGCTGATAGTGCTTAACAGCACCAGCAAACCGTTGAACTGGAATAATCGCCCACCCCTTGCTGTTTATGGGAAGGCAAAACTCAATATTCTGAAGCAGCATTTCTATTTCAACCTGGACCGCATAGGAAGTGCCTATTATTCATTTGGCAATCCCTATTTGCAAAACAACAGGATAAAATATAGCGTGGAAGACCGGTTTCAATTCTGGAAGAAAAAGGCAAATATGACAATTCGCTATGTCCGTTTTCAAAATAACCTGTCTGACATCGAAACGATTACAAAAATCACACAAATAGGAAGTGCAAACCTTAACTTCAGGTATTCAACAAAATGGCCCCAACTGTTGGTATCCTATCGTTATTATTTGCGTAATGAATGGATTTTAAACGATGGGTCAAAATATAAGAGCAATGGAATCCAGCACCTGACAGCAGGAGCGAATTATCAATTTATCACATCGGCAGTTAAGCATCATGTGGGCCTTTTCTATAACAACTATCTGAGGCAGTTTTCCACTTCAACGAATCCCGAACTAAATACTTCTTCCATTAATTTTAATTTATCAGAAGAATTCCCCTACCAGATAAGTTTTAGTGCTTATTATCAAAGTTTTGTTCAAACTCTCGATACGGCAGATTTAAGTATTCAGAATTCATTTGGATTCAGGTTGGGCTGGAGAACTGAAAATGGCAAAATCCGGGTTTCGGCCAGTTCGAATTCCATTCAAATTACACCTTCGGCAATCTCTTCCAAATCATCCAGGCAGTTGCATCGGCTTGAAATGACCTGGCTGATCGTAAAAGATTTAAGTTTTACAGTAGAAACAGGCTATGGATCTTTTGAGATGCTGGGTATAAACCCACAGTTTTATGAAGAATATTGGGGAATGATTCGATTGAATTATATGATCAGGTAAAGTTTGTTAGTCCTTTTAGCCCCGTCAGTGTCTCTCACAGAGGACAACGATGAATTCAGTTTCCACAAAAAGAGACCGTATTGGGATATACATAGTATAGGTTGGGAAAATCAAAAATGGCGATATTTGCCGATATATTTCTGCTATGATACACCTTGACCAAACCATTGTTTCCCTGGACCTGTTTAATGAACATTTTGTTTGCGATTTACCTAATTGCCTGGGAAGCTGTTGCGTAGAAGGAGATTACGGGGCTCCTCTTGAGAAAGATGAAGTGATCATGATCGATGAATCCATTGAGGAAATTAAACCATTTATGACAGCTGAAGGATTGGAACTTCTTGAATCCAAAGGTTTTTACGAAGTAGATCCGGATAAAGAACTCGTCACCACATGTGTCGATAGAAGAGACTGTGTTTTTGCCTACACCCGCAAGGACATTTATGCTTGTGCTATTGAATCAGCCTTTGAAGATGAAAAAACTACTTTTAGAAAACCATTGTCCTGTCACTTATATCCTGTTCGTTTGGGAAAAGTGAAAGAATTGGTTAGTCTCAATTACAATGAATGGTCTATTTGTAAACCTGCAAGAATATCAGGGAAAAATGAAGGCGTTCCTCTTTATGTATTTCTAAAAGAAGCCCTGATCAGGCGTTTTGGAATGGATTGGTATACGCAGCTAGAGGTAGTTGCAGATGAATTAAAAGAAATGTAAAGAAATCAAAATCTCAGGCAATTATTCCTGATCATGGATTTTGCTCTTTCGTATCCCAATCCTTCTGCTATTCTAAAATCCTCACAAGCACCCTCTCTTTGTTTTAACTGCAGTTTAATAATCGCCCTGTTATAATATATCTCTCCCATATCGGGATTTAATAATACCACCTGGTTATAATCTTCCAGTGCAGATGGATACTTTTTCGTTTGAGTAAAGAAAATGGCTCGGTAATAATATGCACTGTAGTCTTCAGGATTTAATTCAATTATTTTGTCATAATCTCTTTTTGCTGAAATGGTGTCTTTTTGGTTCAACCTGATCTGTGCTCTAAGCAAATAAAACTTTGAATCTTCAGGATCTAATCGAATGGCTGATTCCAGGTCTGCAAGTGCTTTCTGAATGTTTCCAAGATTGGCATTTGTTGTTGCCCGGCTGTGATAAGCTAATGGCAAATAATATTTAGGTTCAAGCTCAATAACCTTGTTGAAGTCATTCATGGCAGCCTGATAATCTTGATTATCTATTCTGCTATGACCCCTGAAATAATAGGCTTTCGGAATTTCGTCCGGATACTGGTTGATGATGTCATTCCAAATGCTGATACTGTCTTTCCAGACTTCAGTTCGATTACTTGTCATGAAAAGCAATACGACCCCATAGGCTGCCACTCCGATACGGAGTATACTTGATCGATCAGGATATTTTTTCAATACATCCCGATAGAGCAATGCCATGATCAGGATTAATCCTAATGATGCAACATACATAAAACGATCTGCCATCACAAAATCATTGATCTGGATAATTTGCAAAACAAGCACAATGTTCAGGACATAAAACAGCAGGGCAAAAGCATAATCCCGCTTCTTTTTTAAAAAATAAATAATCAGCCCAAGGATTGCAATTACCGGAATTAAGGATAACCAGTAGGCTATCGGAATTGTATCTCCAGAGTCAATCGGATAAGGATAGAAAGCAGATAATCCAAAAGGGAAGATCGTTTTCAACAGGTAGATACTAAAACCATAGCAGGCAAATACAAAACGATGAAGTATAGGCAAAGTGCTTTCTTCCGCTATAGCTCCTATTGATTTTTGTGAAAGTATCGTCAGGATTCCGAACAATATTCCAATAACAAAAAATGGTGCTTTCTCGAGAATCACTTTTCTGTCAGTGAGTTTTCGTCCCTGAAACCAATCTAATAATAACAAAGTAGGAGCCAATGCAACCGCCATCGTTTTTGATAATACACTCATCAGAAACAGGTATAAAGCCCAGATATAATACTTTTGTTTCCCTTTGGATAAATAAAGATTATAAGTGATCAGGGAAATCAGGAAAAAAAAGGTATAAAGAACATCTTTTCGCTCGCTGACCCAGGCTACAGATTCAACATGCAAGGTGTGAAGTCCGAATAACAAAGCCGCTATAATCGGAATTTCAATTTTTTTGAACAACTGACGGATGAAAATAAAAACCAATAAGGTATTTGCCAGGTGTAGCATGATATTGGTGAAATGAAATATAAAAGGATTCATTCCTCCAATCTGGATATCTATCATAAATGAAAGGAGTGTCAGCGGATAATAACCTCCATAATAGAATTCAGAAAACAGGGTGGTTATATTTTGCCATGTAATTTGACGTATATATGGATTTTCACTTACATAAACAATGTCATCAAAATTGGTGAGTCCATTTTTGAAAGCTGGTAAATAGGCAATGAGTGTCACAACCAGAACGCCAAAAATCCAAAAAAAAGGAACTTTATCTTTGGTTTTGTTGGGTTGGATATTTTTCTTTTTAACTTTCTGTTTGCCCTTTCCCATTGCAGAAATTAATGCTATTAAAAAGCTAAAGTTACGGAATAAAAATGATGCTGAAACGGGATAATTATCCTAAAAATAAGAGTATTACCTGCATTTATTCCATTCAAATTTCAGGAAGCCTGTAGCAAAGCAAAATAAAGATGACAACGAAAATGCCGCGCCTTAAGTAGCTGCTTTTTGATCAATGAATTTGTCAGTAAGATATGGTATTAGGAAATAATGGAAAATGTTAGTGGCTCAACTTAATTATACTTAAATCACCATCCATGTTCGTCACTTTTAAAATGTAAATTCCTGAAAACAGGGATGGGGGATTCAGGCTGAACCTGCTCGAGTTGATTTGGTTCTGTGAGAAAATCAATTTACCTGAGATATCATATAATTCAACCAACTGTATGAGGGTAGAACCATTTTCAGTTGTAATGCTTATATTATTTTTAAATGGATTTGGCCAAACATTAATTTTAGAAACTTTCTCTGTTTCAGCACCCAGGAATTTTGTGACTTTGATCAGTCCTTCATAGGCAATTAGGTTTTTGCCGGTAATTACGATATGAAGGTCAGTGGTGTCAGCTGCATAAAATGCGAAACTCACATATCCATTTTTGTCACTGTAAGCCACTTCATGGATACTATAGTCATCACTTGATATAGAGACCAGGGCGTCTTTCAAAACCTTCCCATTAGTTTTAACCTGGAAAGTAAAATCAACAAAACCCGGCTTAATCTGGGTCAGACGGTTACTGGTGATTGCAGTAGGTTTTTGAGTATAAGGCATCATGGTAGGATCTCCTAAAATAAGGAAATGTTGCATGGTTTCCTTGGTCTCGGAATTAGGTGTATTATCTGTAAATGCCTCATACATCTTCATTTTGCCATAAATCATCGCTTCACCAAAAGTTTCAGATTCACCATTCAAATAACTGAACAATGCATATTTCCCCAATGTATCAGATAAAAAGAAAGGAGTTAATTCGGTTGCACCGAGGAATATGGCAGCACCCTGTTCAGATCCTGTATTCATGAATCGCTCAGCAAAACAATCTCCATAAGCAAAATCCAAATCAGAATTTGAACAGGCCACACTAACAATAGCCGGAAGTGATTTGGTATAATTCAAACTGTTATCTATTGTATTTCTTGTGAATGCTCCTGTAGTTAACCAGGCTGTTTCGTCCCCGTGCCCAATATAAAACATCCAGCTTCTTCCTTCGTTTAAGCCATTTGATATATGGTAGTTTGTGAAATTCTGTTTGGTAGCTCTTAAATCATCGACTTTGTCAAAACCATTTACCCTAAATTCCTCTGTTACATGTTGTCCGTGCAAATCATCTAAATGAGAGTTGCTGGCAGCGCTTATGGCTTTATTAAACCAGTTGCTACTATCGTTAACAACCACATAACGCTCATAATTAATGGTTTTCTCGACATAAACATCACATTCCTCAGCCGTATTAACTGAAAATCTTCCTACAATCAGGTCGGGTAAAAAATCATTCTCATTAATGGTTACGTAGGAGTGATCATTCAGTGCATTAAATACCCCATGAAAAGCTGGAATGTAATCCACATCTCCAACGAGAAGAACATATTCTAAACCTTCCATATTAGTACTATCCTGTAAGAAAGAAGTGATCAGTTTTTTGATATCTTCAGCTTCTCTTTTATTGGATAGATCCGAAAGTTTTACCACCCGTGTTTTAATTCCCTGCCTGTTTTTCCACTCTGCCAATGGTTGAATGCTGTGGTAAAAATCATCATGTGTAATGATGAGCATTCGTGGAACAATCCCTTCAGAGGCATTTCTGCTTTTTGAATCATAACGTTCAACCAGGCTATTGCTTATTTTATTTAAAGCATTAGTTGCAATAATTGGACTGCCCTCCATGACGGAATTCTTGTCTCTTTCAAAAATCAACTTTAATTCAAGCTTAGTTATAACTTCCAGACTATTTTTAACAGGATTAAACCTGACTGCATTGATTTTAAGATCAGTAATCCGGTTTGACCCAAGATATTTTGGTTCGCCTAATGAAACATATGTTGAAGGATATATTTGCGAACTGCTATAATAATCCTTGTCAATCTGGAATTCAGAAGGAACTCCTGACAGGTAATCATTCCTGTTTTGTGGTTTTTGGTAGGGTTCAGGGATCAAATGATTTAAAGTTTCTGTTTCTAAATGTGTTATTTCTACCTTTAACTTATTTCCTGCTGGTACTTCAATAAACTTTGTAAAAACAGGAAGTTTTGGTAAACCGTAATGAGTGGTCAGGCCTGATCCAGGTATGGCAATTTTATTGAATTTTTTTCCTTCTATTACAATTTCTTCTGTCTCGATAAAGGGAATTTCAAAGTACAGGATTTTGCTTTTGCTCTTTAGGTCACTGAATTTTATGGATGTATTATTTAGTTCAGTATTAAAAGAAGTGTGAATTGATTGGGAATAAACAGCATTAATAGCCAAAATACTCAACAAGGATGCAAGCATTAAGATATATAAGCGATTAATCATAAATTTCAAATCAGTTTGGAAAATCCATAAGCTCTAAGCAATGTTCAAAAACCATACTATATGTGCCATTTCACTGATTTTCTATTCAAATATACAAATTCCTAAGGACAATATAGGCCTTGATTTCAGCTTAAATCTGATGGTCAGTATTGGATTTCGAAAGTTTAAGTAGATTAGTATCAACAGAATACAAAAAAGATAAAGAAGGTTCAGAAAGTAACTTCCTTTTTTATAAAAAAATGATTAATTTATTTTTTACAGGATTTGCCACTCTGTCTTTGAATGGGCTATGTGTCCAATTTTGGGAATTATTATATGTTCTTATTAATTCAACTCGCTTAGCTTTGATAAATAGAAATAAATAACAAGATTTAATTTTGTAAAGTGTCATCTCAATCGCTAAACGGATTAATTCAATATTTTTCTATAAATTGTAGTCCAATAATACCAAAAAATAAGTTCAATTCTTAAATAATTACGTATGGATTATTCAATTAGCCCTGGAGGGGAAAAATTCTCAATTCCTCCAAAGGAAGAATATGATGCTGAATTTAATCGGATCAAAAAGCTGACTGACAAGGCCAGATCAGAAGGAAAGGAAATTGTGGTCATTATGGGTTTAGGATTTGTTGGGGTGGTAATGGCTGCTATTGTTGCCGATACAATAGACGAAAATGGGAAGCCTACTAAGTTGGTTATTGGTTGTCAAAGACCCAGTATCAGAAGTTACTGGAAAATCCCGGTCATTAACAGGGGTATTTCACCCGTTAAAGCGGAGGATCCTGAAGTGGAAGAAATCATTGAGCGAACAGTAAAGCAGAAAAAATCTTTTGTGGCCACATACAATAACGACTGTTTAAAATTAGCAGATTGTGTGGTGGTGGATGTGCAGTGCGATTTCAAAAAGAAGGAATTGGGAAATATGAGAACAGGTGAAACGGATATGGCTGCTCTGGAGGCTACCATACGTGCCATCGGACAAAAGGTTCCACCTAAGTGTTTGACCTTAATTGAAACTACAGTAGCACCCGGTACAACCGAATACATTGCATGGCCCATCTTAAAAAAGGAATTTCAGAATAGAGGAATTGCCGAGACTCCATTATTATCGCATAGTTTTGAGAGAGTAATGCCCGGAAAAGAATATGTTTCCAGCATTCGTGATTTCTGGCGTGTTTGTTCAGGTTGTGATGAAGAAGCAAGACACAGGGTGGAGAAATTCTTGCGTGAAGTATTAAATACAGAGGATTTCGAGTTAACCGTTATGGACAGACCCATTGAATCTGAAACTACAAAGATTGTTGAGAATTCATATCGTGCCTCTATATTGGCTTTCATGAATGAATGGAGTTTATTCGCTGAGCGAAATGGTGTCGATTTGATCAAAGTGTATAAGGCTATTAAAATGCGTCCTACCCATTCCAACATTATGTTTCCCGGACCAGGAATTGGGGGATATTGCTTGCCAAAAGATGGAGGCTTGGGCTATTGGGCCTATAAACATATTCTTGCCTTTGATGACGGGGATGAAATTTTCAAAATGACTCCACTGGCGATTGATACCAATGATACCCGTGCGTTACATGCGGCAGAACTGACAAGAGATGCTTTGAGAAACCTGGACAGGTATATCGCGGGGACGAATGTTTTGGTATGCGGAGCCAGTTATCGCCAGGATGTGGGAGATACCCGCTATAGTGGAAGTGAACTGGTGGTCAGGCGATTGGCAGAAATGGGAGCATGGGTGAAAGTACACGATCCCTATGTGGATTTTTGGTGGGAATTCGAAGTGCAAAATGATCCACAGGAATCAGATTATAGCTGGAAGCAGTTTTTCAGAAACCAGGAGGGACTTGAAACCCTGAAAGTGCAAAAGGATTTGCCTGAGGCATTGAAAGGAATGGAAGCCATGATACTGGCAACGCCCCATGCAGAATACCTGGAATTGGATCCTGAAGATATTGTTAAGTGGGCTGGAGGTCCTATGGCGATAATAGACTGTTTTGGTATTTTGAAAGATGAAGATATCAGAACCTATTTTGAGCTGGGTTGTGAGGTGAAAGCATTGGGCCGAGGACATATTCAGCATATTAAGAAGCAGGTTTTGAGGGATAAATAAGTGCCTAAAGTTTAGAGTAATTCAAGTGCCTAAAGTTATATTCAAATATTAATCTGAATTAATTGTGAGGACTCCCTCGTTCAAGCGCATTTGAAATGCGTTATTAAAACCACACTCGATGCAATCGCATCTAACTCAAACTCTTTGATGACGTCACTGCAAGCCAAGCCCGAATTTTTCATGAGGGATGGCGTGGCAGTCTCCTGATGGGAAACGTGAATCGTATCGGGAGTTCACTTTAGTTGCTAGCCTTCTTTGAATAATGTGGCTCATGTTAAGAAAAAATAAAGCTCAACTAGATCGATAATTGAGCTAGAAATGATATATTTGTGAGCTTAAAATGAATTGACATGATGGATGATAGAGAATCAGAAATTATTGCGTTTATAAAGCATAAGCAAGAGTGCTCCTCAAAAGAGATTCACGAAGGTATTTCGAGTTCAATAAGTTATGCGACAGTTAAACGAATTTTAAGTAAACTGAAATCGGATAATTTAATTATCACAAAAGGACAGGGAAAAGGGACTAAATATTTAATCTCATCTTCCTACGAATTATTGCAACCAATAAATATTGAAAAGTATTATGAAAAGGAAATTGATGAGAGAAAGATTAAGGAAGGTTTCAATTTTAGTATAATAAAAGATGTATTAGTTAAACATAATGTTTTTATTGAAAGTGAAACGGTAAAATTGTCCAGTCTTCAAAATAGGTATAGAAATAATATAGCTCAACTTTCCGAATCGGAATACAAAAATGAATTAGATAGGCTGGCTATTGATTTGAGTTGGAAATCATCGCAAATAGAGGGGAACACATATTCACTTCTTGAAACTGAAAGACTTTTGAAGGAAAAGGAAACTGCTTCTGGGAAAACAAAAGAAGAAGCAATAATGCTATTGAACCATAAAGATGCATTGGATTTTATAATCGCCAATCCAGATTATATTATTCCTCTTTCAATTTCAAAGATTGAGGATATACATAATATATTGATTAAAGAATTAGCCATTGATAAAAATTTAAGAAAAAGAAGGGTGGGAATTTCTGGGACAAATTATCGACCACTTGATAATGAATTTCAGATATCTGAGGCTCTTGCTGATATGTGCGAATTGGTTAATAATAAGAATAATGTATTTGAAAAGTCATTATTAGCATTGGTATTATTATCTTATATTCAACCTTTTATGGATGGAAACAAAAGAACTGCTCGAATAGTTAGTAATGCTATCTTAATGAATTATAAGCATTGTCCCATTTCTTTTAGAACAGTAGATTCAATAGAATATAAAAAAGCCATGCTAATATTTTATGAGCAAAACAATATTTCTAGTTTTAAAGAGATTTTTATTAAGCAGTTCGAGTTTGCAGTATATACTTACTTTTAAAAGGGGGAATAGAGCCACAAACACTTTAATTAAAACCACACTCGATGCAATCCTGCCTGTTGCAGGCTGTCAAGCGTGAACAGGGGGATACATTAATAATTAAGCTATCATAAAAAATTTGGAATTTCAAGCTATATGGTGTATATTTGTAGTATATACTTTTTAAATACACTATAATGCAAAACTTATCATTAAAATTAGACGAGGCAATCTTTAAAGAAACGGAGAGTCTATTGAAAAAATTCAAAATACCAAGAAATAGATATATTAACGAAGCATTGGCATTTTATAATAAAATTCAGAAAAGGAAATTATTAGCTAAACAGTTAGAAATAGAATCAAAACTTGTTTTAAATGACAGTTTGGACATATTGTCAGACTTTGAACTATTTGAAGATGAATATTAAACAGTTTGAGATTTGGATTGCAGATTTAAACCCAAGAATTGGAACTGAACCAGGTAAAACCAGACCTGTAGTAGTAGTTCAGACAAACCTGCTAAACGGCAAGCTTCTCTCTACTTTGATTTGTCCCCTGACCACAAATATTCAAAAAGGAAGCAAAATCTTAAGGGTTCATTTAGTAAAAGGAACTGCAAATTTAGACAAAGCAGGAGATGTTATGATTGATCAATTGAGGGCAATAGACAACAAACGATTAATAAAAAAAGTTGGTAATCTTAATGTCGAACTAGGTGATAAGATATTGAAAAACATCAGTATTGTACTGGATTTAATAAAATAATTACAAACGGTAATTTGTGTTTTAAAAGAACTCCCTGTTAAACGCATTTGAAATGCGATTGAAAATCATAATGCTTTTGCAAGACGCAGGCTGGCGAGCGCGAACGGGACAATTGGATAAGGAGGGTTAAGTCACAGACTTCATCTGGAAGAATTTTTATAGTGATCTAATTTTTAACTTTATACAGATCCTTAATCACCTCAAAAGACCTGAGCGTCTGAAAATTAGAAACGTGTATCTTATAGTAATCGATCAGGTGTTCGATTAGTTTTAGCCGTTGGTTTTGGGGAATGGGATACTGGTCAAAATGTTCGATTTTCGTTTGGATGATGCGGCTCATTATAAAACTGGAATTCATGTCCAGTAAATAGGCATTCACCCCGCTATCCACTTTAAACTGTCCTTCATACAAATCAAAGTTGGGTGTTTCTTCAGAATAAGAATTGGCAGGGAAAAATCCCAGGTAACGGCTGAAATGAAGCATGAAATAGACGAGAAAATTATTGCTGTCTTTTCCGGGATCATCCATGATTTGAATGCAGGAAACCAGGAATTTATACAAAGCTTCATTTTCCTCTTCTTCCTGAACACACTTAAATATAAGTTCTGAAACAACCAAAGCTACTGCGCTGCGTTTCATTTCAAAATGCAAATGATTTAAAGAAAAAGCTGAGCGTGCTTCTTTGATTTTATGCAAAGTTTTATTATCGGTAAAATAATAATCCAGGTCCAGAACCTGCATGGGTTGTAACAGGGCTGGCTTAAGGCTGGATTTTTTTGAATACACAGCCTGGATCATGAAACTCAACATGCCATGAGATAACGTATACATTTTTACAATAGCACTGGATTCCGAATAGCGTGTGCTTTTTATAACAATCCCTTGTGATTTGGCAAGCATTTATCTCACAATAAGAATTTTGGTGATATGGGTTTCACTACCGTCATCATTACTGCACAATACCAGGTACACTCCTGATCTCACAGCATTTCCTGATATATCATTGCCATCCCAGACAGCCTGTCCTCCCTGAGAAATAATTTCTGTGACCACATTCCCGGCAATGTCTGTAATTTTTACATTGGCATCTCTGACCAAACCCCTGATGGCGATGGGACCTTCATAACCCGGACGAACAGGATTAGGAAAGGCATAGACGTCCTCAAACTGCTCTCCTCCGCCAATGGCCTCATTTCTATACGATACAATTCCCTCATCAGTAGAAAAGAAAACTTCTCCTGTTTGTTCATTTACTGCAATATCCCGGATGTCATTGGTAGGAAGCGGACTGTTTGACGTATTAAAATGTAGTAAGATCTCAGTACCGTCTTCAGAAACATACCATGCACCATTTTTACTGCCAAGCCATTTATTATTGGCACCATCAACAGTAATCACACTTACAATTTCTGAAGCCAGCAGATATCCTGACTCCTCCCCATCGCTTATCCAGATTTGCTGAGCATCGAAGTTATTGACTGTAAATACATCTTCGGGATTATAAATGATGGCTACACCTTCTTCTGAACCAATCCAGATTCTGCCTTTTAAATCGCAAGCTATACTATGTATACGTTCTGTAGGTAAATTTCCATTCCCCTGATTATTAGAGAGTTTTTTATAATTACTTCCATCCACCTGCATTTCATCAAATACAATGATCCCACCATCCAGCGGAAGTAATATCCATTTTAAACCGAAATGATCCACAATGAGATCTCCAATGCCACGGTTTGATTCCGGCCCGAGACTGAAGGATTCCCAATTACCGTCAGCATACCTGACAGATAATGGTTTTTCTGTTCCAAAATTGCTTACCCAAAGATTTTGATCTGAATCAAAACATAATCCCCTGATATTAATGCGATTCGTGTCAGTTATAGTTACTTGCAGTGAAGAATTATACTGATCAAATCTTTTGATTAAATTTCCGTTTTCATAAACAGCTACCCCATCTCCATAGGAGCCAAAATAAATTTTATCGCTGGAGGGATCATCTGCCATGCTCAAAATATCTTTAAAACTTACAAAAGTCGAATTGGTCCTGTAATTTTTGTTTTCCCAACTTTCATTTTTAAACAAGTAGATCCCAGCATTATTATAAATGGGTGATCCTGTAAAAGTCAAACCTCCAGTTGCTACATAAGCCACATTATCAAAAATTTCCATATTCCAGGCTCTTTTTGATGAAGGCCCGTTGGGTGTATAAAAACCGTAGTTACTGCCGTCTTTTTTTATCAATGCGAATATGGGCATGGTTAGCCATAGGTTTCCATCTATATCTTTTAAGGTAGACCTGGCACCTCCTTCCTGGTGGACAGTTACATTTTCAGATGAATCTAACTCGAGAATCTGGTTTTTAAAAGTGATTATTAATTGATTATGACAAACAGTTATATCTGCACAAGTATTTTGAAGACTATCAATATACATATCCCATTGCCCGTTTTTATAGCGATAAATAAATCCATCCAGCTCGGCATAAAGCATGTGGTTAAATGGAATTATTTTGTTACAGGATTGAGCCTGTATGTAATTCCAATATTTATTATCCAGCAAATTCGGACTGTTTAATGAGGCAGCTAAAATACCATTAGCTGTAGCGGCAAAAAGGGAATCATTAAATATAGCAGTTTCAAAAATCTCAATCTGTGTACCGGTAGTGTCAATATCAATATAGGACTCCTTGATTTCTTCCTTTTCAATATCATACACCACAATTCCAAAACTGCATGAGAAATAAGCATAGTTCTCAAAAAAATAAATACTATTAATGGCTTTTTTGCCAGGAATTGATTTTCGAGATATATCCCGGATATTAAAAATTCTGTTAGCGTGAACAGCATCAACTGTAGTATTCGTGTAAGCGATTAATAGCAAGTCAGATTTTTCATCATAGGCCATTGTGCTTATTTCGATTTCACTAAAGCCGTTTACTTTCGAAAATGTGGTAATCGAATTATCTGATTTTTCGACAGAAAATAGACCATTTTCCGTGGCAGTGTAAATGAGGTCCTTCACCTCCACACTTATTAATCCTTCCGTGTAGTTATGATGTGAACGCCAATCACCAATGCGGATATTTTGGGCAGATAAAATAGATGTGCTTATTAATAAAATAATAATCAGGATGAGTTTTCTCATAATCATACTTAATGCCTGCAAAGTTAAGGGATAATTCCTTTTAGGCTTTCCGCTTCAGGCTGGATGTTTATAGGAATTTAACGCTGAATTATTGTTTTTGATATACAAAAGCGAAATAAAGATGAATGATTTATAAATGCTTCAAACCTTTGTCGGACATGATGTAATAATTGCCCGTGATATGATATTCGTTTTCCAGGATGTTTCCATAAGTGGCAATATATACATCTTCCAGACTTTCATCCAGGTATATGATTTGGCCAACTGGAAGTTTAAGGATGTAATCGATCTCCTGATTTCGCCATTTTTCACCCTCTAAAATGCTGAAATATTTTGAAAATGCAATCCCATTGGAGTTTTGTTGCCAATCCAGTTTGGTGTTTTGGGCATTTTTCCTGGCTTGAAATTTTGTTTTTCCATGAGCTTCCATGTCTATCTGAAGTTCTGGAGTTTCTCCGTTGATTTTTTCAATACTTAAGCCCGGGGTTAAATAAATATATTTTTCTTTATTAAACTGTCCAATCTTCATTTCATCCGTTTTAAGAAAATAAAATCCCTCCTGGATGCTATTATCATACATTTTTATGATAAATGTGTCTGATTCTATTTCATCCAGATCAAAATCTGAACTCAATGTAACTGATTCATGAAAATTGCTTCCAATGACTGAGGCGGAAATAAACAGGAATACGAAACCTAATACCCAAAGTAAAATAAAGGCTCCTGTAATGATCCGATTTTTAAGGTGTATGCCAAATAAGAGTTTAATTCCCATATAAACAAGTGCAATCGCTGGAATTCCAACCAGTAGCAAAAATCCGGTAAATGCCATCATCGCCAATGAGGGTTCAGTGATAAATGAAAGCAAGCCTGCAAAAGAGATGTTGCTGATTCCCCACTGTGAAAGATCTAAAAACCAATCATTTCCCATTACAGAAGTAGACATGGCGACAATCAGGACCAGTCCGGCAATCAGGAAAGAAATGCCAAGGATAATACCAAGCGATTTTGCGAAAACCAGAATCACTTTTCCTAAAGCATGAAAGATGGATTTAATTCCCTGATTGATTTTCCTCCTGGATGGAGAATCTTTCATTTTTTGAAAGTTGTCTCTCACACCATCAAATTCCTGCCGTATCGTTTTTTCAATATTTTCAATATTTACCTTTACACCTTTCATTTCAAGTTTTTGAGCTGTAGTTTTGGCCTCAGGTAAAATAAACCATAATAAAAGGTACACGATGACCACAGTACCCATTGAAACGAAGAACAGGACAGCCAATATGACCCGCAATATAACAGGGTCCATATTGAAATATTTAGATATTCCACTACAAACACCTCCCAATATTTTATCATCCCCATCCCTGTAAAAGCGCTTTCCATTGCTTTGTGTTTTATGCTCAGCAGAAATGTTTTCTGCATCCTCTCCAATTACCTCTTCCGCTTTGCCCATAATTTGGATCATCCAATCCACATCATCGGTTGTAATTACTTCTTTCCCTTCTTTTAACCTGTTCTGAAATAATTCAGCAATGCGTGATTCAATATCAGCCAGAATTTCTTTTCCCTCTTCTGTTTTTTGAAAGTGAGTGCTTATGGTTCCCAAATATTGAAGCATCACTTCGTATGCATCTTCATCCACATGAAATACAATACTGTTTAAATTAATGGTGAATGTCCGTTTCATATTACTTCTTGTTTATCAAATTAATACTATCATTGAGTTCCTTCCATGCAAGTTTTAACTCGTCGAAAAATTTTTCGCCCTTCTCCGTAATTTTATAATATTTTCTGGGAGGACCCTGTGTGGATTCTTCCCAACGGTAACTCAGAAATCCTGTGTTCTTAAGGCGGGTTAAAAGAGGATACAGAGTGCCTTCAACTACTATCAATTTTGTTTCTTTAAGTTCATTGATAATATCCGTTGCATAGGAATCTTGTTTTCTTAATACTGAAAGTATACAAAACTCCAGAACTCCTTTTCGCATTTGTGCTTTCGAATTTTCTACGTTCATTTTCTTTTAATTGATTACTACTGTCTATTGCCATGTAGAATATTTAGCAAAGATATATACAAAAAATAGTATTATGCAATACAAAGTACTAAAAAAAATACAATAAATTCCCAAATAGCTAATATTCAGCGATTAAGATGTTGGATTATTTTAGTAAAACCAGTCCAACAACCCTTCGACTTCGCTCAGGATAGCAGTTGGACTGAGCGAAGTCGAAGTCCTGTTCTTAACTAAAAAGCATTGAATCTTATTTTTAATACCCCCACTTATTCGTGTAACTATTAAAAAAGTCAACCCCAATTTTCCAGTTAAAGTCAGCCGGATCGAAAGAATTATCGGCAGTAACAGCAAAAATTCCGAAACGAAATATTTGCCGTTTTATCCTGACAGCCCTTTCTATTCCTGCAAAAACCTCCAAATGCCTGAAGTCTTTGTCCGGAATTGCCAGGATGCCCGTACCGGCAGCCAGTCCCAATTTCATTCGATTAATGAGTGGTACCTTATTCAATATAGCTCCCTCAAAATGGTGTATATAATTTGCCCTGAAATATTCACTTGAAGTGTTGAGTACGGGTCCTAGTAATTGAAATGATTGGAGCGGGTCAGAGAAAAAAACCATGTCAGAGCCCCTGAAATATTTGTGTTCCAGGATTCTCAGGTTTTTCTTGTTAACAAAAGATCCTGCAAGTATGGTCCAGCGTGACGAACCTAAGCGTCCCAGTTTCGTATCGTAATGGGCTCCCAATTCAATGTAATCAAAATCAACTTCGCTATTCAATAAACCCGGTATCCCTTTTCTATAGATCAAATGCACGACAGGATAATCTGTCCCAATAATAATTTTCTTATTATTCTTTATGACATATTTTTGTTTGAAACGATATTTAAGTTCCAATTTAATTTCTGATTTAGTATAGCGAACAAAATCAGTAGGTTCATTCAATTCCCCGAAAACTAGTTCCGACCATTCTGACAGTTGAAGATCCTTGATTGGATCCTGGTCAGAATACAAGAATGTTAGTTCGCAAAACAAACCATTTACTATTTCTACACGTTGAGCTATAGAAAATGTAAGGTTCCTCACATAATTACTCCTGCTAAAAACCTGTTCAAATGAGGCAAAATCGTTGATTTTCGAATAAAAATCGCCCACTTCCAGGCGGGTGCGTACGAATTTCAGCGGTAAATAGGTGAGACCCATTCCCAATTTGCCTTTAAAATCTCCGTTTTTGAATCCATAATCAATGAATCCTTTGGTCTCAAGACGCATAGCGTTTTTAAATTCTTTGTTGTAATAAGCAGGTAATTGATGACGATATCCACCAATACCAAAGGGATTTATTTGCTCCAAAATTCCTCTGATATAGAATTCATTTCCCTTCAGGCGATTTCTGTGTCCAATGCCTGTTAGCCAAAACCACCACCAGTTTATATGATTGAATGAAGAATCCAGTTTATGATAATATTCCTCGCTGGTAAAGTAGTTCAATATACTGTCACTTTTTCGGATGAAATCGATTTCAGATGGCTGTAATGTCAAGGGTCGCTGATTATGCCAGAAGCTGGAGTCTTTATCGAATGCATTCGCTTCAAATCGTTTTATTTCGCTGTTGAAGAAATTTGGTTCAATTTCTAAATTGATTTGATAGTCAGAGTGATTGATCCTAGTATTGCCCAGGAAATTGTAACGTCCTTCTTTTATTGTATAGGTAAATTCTCTGCGTACAGGCAGGTAAGCATCTATGTCTACTTCTTCATAATTCTGAATTATCCTGAATTCTTTGCAGTAAAAAAGAGCTGCCTTGTTAATGGAAAGATCAACTGATTTAATCATCCATGAGCTATCCTCAATATAAATGAATCCTGAAAACAAAGCTTCGGAATCGAATAATGGGTTTACCTGGATTTTATAGACTATGTGATCCCCTTCTTTGAAAGATTCAATGAAGCTATACTTATAACTAAAGGCGGATGTAGATGCAATGGGTGAAAGCAAAGGTTTGTTGCAAATAGAGGGATAAAAAATCAGGTTCTTGTAAAAGTTGAAATCGCAACTTGATATATCTGTATAAACAAGATATGGATTTTCAGCTCGAAGGGGAGTGGGAGCCATATCGTATGGACCATATTCGATACCTATTCTAACTTCATGAGACTGATCCACGTTAATTTTTTTATGTAAATAATCGTGATGGGCCACAACAACTTCCTTATAGTTTCCCGGTTTTTTATAATATGTTTGCGAAAAGGATTCAATCAGGTTGAGTTTTTGTTTTTTCAAATGAGCAAGCATATCTTCTGAAAAATCATGCAGTGTGTCATTTCTACTTGGCATTGTATCTTTCGCCTTTAATTTGATTAGTTCTTTTTCCAGGGATGTTTTCTGATACGTTTTACAGGAGTATGAGTTGACTTGTTCAAGATAATATTTGCGCTTTTCCCTTGCATTTTTAAGTATTTCTTTTGACCGGTCTTCCTTTTTAATCACCACTTCAAATTCATCGAGTTGGTGAATGGATTCTTTCAAAATAACATTGAATAACACAGCCTTGTTATCATGAATAACCACCTCTTTTTCCAGTGATTGAAAACCGACATAGCTGAAAATAATAATGTATTTTCCTGTTTTAAGTTCAAGAAAATAATCCCCTTTCAAGTTTGAACTGGCTCCGTATGAAGTATTTTTAACATATATATTGGCATAAGCTAATGGCTCTCCATTTGAGTTGGTAATTTTCCCATGAATATAACCCGCATAAAGCTGGATATTACATAATAGGAGAAATATGGAGGAAAGGATAAGAGTTTTCAAACTATATAATCTTTTGGCATCTAATCATTATAACGATCATACAAAATCTTAAGTTACAATGTTCACACTATTTTTTGAAAATATGAAATAAATCGATTTGTTGTAACTTAGTAAGCTCAGATTTCAAGCTTTGAATTCATCAATAAAAGCTTTGATATCAATTAACAGAAGATAATAAATGAATTATGTCTGACAGGGAAAATGATTTTTTAGACCGCTTACGAATCAGGATCAATTACTGGCTTGAAAACAAAGGTGCAGATAGTGAGTTTGCCAAACATTTGAAATGGATACCTGATATTTTTGAGTTTATGTGCAAACTATCGCTTGATAGAGAAGTTAAAATAGAAGATAAAGCAAATTTAGCTGTGTCTATTTCTTATTTCCTTTCACCCTTTGATTTATTTCCGGAGGCATTGGCAGGAACTATAGGTTATTCAGATGACCTGGTTTTAGCCGCAATTACTTTGAATTATGCATTTACCGATCTGGATGAAAACATAGTCACAAAACATTGGAAGCAGGAAGAAGATGTTCATAAGATCATAGCTGCGGTTTTAGCAGATGCGGAGAAAATGGTAGGAAAAGAAATGTGGGGAAATTTATTGGATTTGATAAATCATTAAGTAGAAGAAATATTATTCCTGCGGGAAGACCGGCAAACCAAACTGTAAAATGGATGCATATCCAATTTAAGATTCTGCTGAAGTATAGGATTTAGACCTGTAAAAAAAAGCCTCACCACAAATGCAGTGAGGCTTTATCATTATTATATAATAACATTTATTTGTTCTCGGCAGGAACAACAGATATAAATGATTTATTGTCTTTTCTCTTTCTGAATTGAACAATACCGTCAGCTGTAGCGAAGATAGTATGATCTTTACCAAGACCCACATTTTCACCCGGATGATGTTTTGTTCCTCTTTGCCGGACAATGATATTTCCCGCTTTTACAAGCTGACCGCCAAAAATTTTAATCCCTAAGCGTTTACTGTGTGATTCGCGCCCGTTTGATGAACTACCTGCACCTTTCTTATGTGCCATTTTATTTAGTTTTTAATATCTGTTATCTGAATTTTTGATAATAATTGCCTGTGACCATTCTTTACCCGGTATCCTTTCCTTCTCTTCTTCTTAAAAACGATCACTTTATCTCCTTTCAATTGTTGAAGTATAGTAGCCGTTACCTTAGCACCTTTAATAGTGGGTGTCCCAACTTTCACTTTACCTTCATTGTCAGCAAGAAGAACCTGGTTAAATTCAACAGAATCCCCCTCCTTTCCCTGGAGCTGGTTCACTAATAGGGTTTGATCTTTTTCAACCTTATATTGATGTCCTGTTATGTCTACTATTGCGTACATGTTAATTCTTTAAGGGGTGCAAATATAAGAATTCCTCCTTGAAAGATTGAAATTAATTCCAAAAGAAATTATTTCCTATCTCCTTAACAACGAAACAGGAAGTGTATTATTCAGGAGTTCAAAAATACCCAAATTCAATTGATATAAGGTTCCATTTGATTTATCGATATTTGACATCTGATGCAAGTTAGTATGGCAATCAAAAAGCAAAATTTCCCTTTCTATACGATCTTAATCCTCTTGCTTGTTGCAATCATTGCATACTGGCCAATCGCATTCATGAACAATAGCCTGAAATGGGATATGATTGATGTGGTATTGCCATTCAGATATTTTGCAGGCGAATGTTGGAATCATGGGATTTTGCCGCTGTGGAACCCCTACCAGCAAATGGGCTATCCTGTATATGCAGATATGCAGTGCCCGGCCTGGTATCCTGAAACAATACTCATTGGATTATTGGGAGGTTATACCAATTATAGTCTGCATGTTCTCTTTATATTCTATCTGGTCGTTGGAGGATGGGGTGTATATAAATTAGCAAATCACTTCGGTGCCGAACAAAAAGCTTCACTGATATCGGCGATCGCATTTATGTGTTCAGGATTTTTTGTCGGACATGCACAGGCATTATTTGCCATCATTTCAGCCGTTTGGATCCCATATATTTTACTGAATTATTTTCGATTTAATGAAAATGGAAAAATCCAGGATGTCATAAAAGCATCTGTTTTTATGTTTCTATTGATTTCTAATGGGTACCAGACTTTCACCATCATATTATTTTACATTTTGCTTTTGATTCTCACTTACTCTTTTTTTAAGACATTGATTTTGCGAAATTGGAAGAAAATCAAAATCCTCATAAGCCTGAATCTCCTTTTTCTGATTTTCACACTTATTTTGAGCCTGGTCAGTGTTGTCAGTAGCTTTCAGGTAGCTGAACACCTGGATCGGGCTGGAGGTGTCAGCCTTCAAAGTGCATTGATTAATCCTTTAACACCTCAATCATTAATCTCCCTGCTTATCCCTTTTTCGACAGTAAAAAATCCTGAATTTTTTAACACCGACTTATCCATGGCCAATGTGTATATCGGATTAATTGTATTGATTTTTGCCATTTCTTTTCTTTTGAAGAGAAACAAACTGGAATTCTATCTGATTCGTCTGATACCTATTATCTGTCTTCTTGCTTCTTTCGGAGATTTTCTTCCTGTTAGGGAATACCTGTATGAGCATGTTCCTTTCATGAATTTGTTCCGTTTTCCAAGTTATTTCAGCTATTTTACTCAATTGGCATTCTTCCTTTTTGCAGCATTGGGAATAAGTCATTTCATTAAAAAACCTGCAACTGAAAGGATCAAATTGCAATGGCTTGGCTTTCCTGTTTTAGCAGGACTGCTAAGCTTATTCATTCTGTCCTTATTCAAGATTGATCTGCAGACTTTTTCATTCAGACATTTTCCATCTGACTTTCATGAAACTTTAGCAAAATCAGGGTTTTTTGAACACATCTTTCTGCAAGCCTTTATTCAGATTATTATTCTTTCGGTATTCATTATCTTCCTTCGATCAGGAAGTAAATTAATGCTTAAATGGATTATTGTATTGATTGTCATGGATATGATTGTGAGTGTTCAGCTTAATGTTTTTTATACCGGGGTATCTCATAAAAAACCTAAAGCATTAAAGGAACAAATCGAAAAGTTGCCCGGGGGATTTCCAATTCCATCGGGCAAAATAATAAAGCAAAATGATGGAAGCCGTGTATTTCTGCCAGTTTGGAGAAACACCGGCATATTTTACAAAGAAATACATTATGATGGATTCAGCTCATTCTGGTTAAATAATTATGTTGAACTGTTTAATAATTATCCCAACTTAAGTACTGCCATACTTAACAATGAGTTGGTTTATTTGTCAGACCAGCTTTTTCCTTATGATTCGCTGTCAGACTCATCCATCAGGTTGAAAGATCATCTTCATCTTCATTTTAAAAATGCAACGGAGCTAAAAACCGATTCGTTCAAATTATTTCCTGATGATACAGTTCATATCACAAATTTTTCACCCAATAAGATTGAATTAAAAACGCAAACGAATAATAAAGTATTACTCACTCTCTTGCAAAGCAATTATCCGGGCTGGGAAGTACGAGTGGATGGTGTCCAAAAAGAAATCATCCCATCCAATATTTTGTATATGTCTGTTGTGATTCCGTCAGGGCAGCATAAGGTGGTATTTAAATACAGAAATCCAGTGGTGAAAGCATCCTTCTTTATTTCATATTCCTTTTTGCTGCTATTATTAATAATACTGACCTGGATGACTATTATGAATCAAAAAGTGGGCAGGAACGATTTTTAAAAAAATTTACAGAATAAAGGAATTTACCTCAAGTTTGTGAATAATAAAAAAGACCTGCAGTGACAGGAAACAAGACAAATCTATTTGACAAATATCTGCGCAACTTCATTGCATGGAGATACAAACATGTCAAAGATCAGCCCTTTATATTGATCCTAAGTGCTGTGATTGGATTTTCAACTGGAATTGCTGCAGTAGTTATTAAGAATTCCGTTCATTTGATCAGGTCGTTACTAACCAGCGATTTTACTACTTCCTATGCAAATTATTTATACTTAGCCTATCCATTAATAGGTATTTTCATTTCTATGTTCATCATAAAATACCTGATAAGACAGCGTGTGGGACATGGTATTCCAGTTACTTTGTATGCCATCTCCAAGCAAAGTTCCATTATTAAGAAGCACAACATGTTTTCATCTATTATCACCAGTGCATTTACGGTTGGTTTTGGTGGATCCGTAGGACTGGAAGGTCCGACTGTTGCTACCGGTGCGTCCATTGGATCAAATATAGCCAGAACTCTTCATTTAAATTACCGGACCCGAACATTATTAATCGGATGTGCTGCATCAGGTGCCCTTGCAGCGATTTTTAAAGCGCCGATTGCAGCAATTGTTTTCGCTATTGAGGTCATCATGTTGGATCTTACCCTCTCCTCTCTGGTGCCATTGCTTTTAGCTTCATCCATGGCTGCATTGACTTCTTATTTTTTTCTCGGAAGAAGTGTTTTATTTCATATCGATTTAAGCGATAGTTTCTTATTTCGTGAAGTTCCCTGGTTTATATTACTGGGTGTTTTTACAGGTTTTGTTTCCATTTATTTTACCCGTGCCTATATCAGGATTGGAAAAACCTTCGATAAAATAAAAAATGCCTACATCAAAGTAGGTATTGGCGGTATCATCCTGGGAACGCTGATCTTTTTATTTCCTCCTTTATACGGTGAGGGCTATGAATCCATTAATTCATTATTGAACGGAGATTTTAGTTTTCTGCTTGAAACTTCTTTGTTTTATAGCTTTAAAGACAACTTGCCTCTTGTATTTGGATTTTTATTGTTATTGATATTTTTTAAAGCGATTGCTACCTCGGTCACCTTAAATAGTGGTGGAATTGGCGGCATATTCGCGCCCTCTTTATTTTTGGGCAGCACTTTTGGATTTTTGTTTGCATCCCTTGTTAACTGGATTTCGACTGTTCTTCCTATAAAAAACATTTCTTTATCCAATTTCACTCTGATCGGAATGGCAGGTACCATTGCTGGAATTCTTCATGCTCCCTTAACAGCCATTTTCCTTATCGCTGAAATAACCGGTGGATATGAACTTTTTGTCCCATTAATGATCACCGCCGCTATTTCATATACTACAATCAAGTATTTTGAAAAACACTCTGTGTATACTTACCAATTGGCTAAGCGGGGAGAATTGCTCACCCACCACAAAGACAAAACCGTTTTGGCATTATTGGAAATTGACAAACTGGTGGAGACTAACTTCCTCACACTGGAACCGGAGGATAAGCTATCGGATTTAGTGAAAGTGATAAAAGATTCGGTGCGAAATATTTATCCTGTAATCGATAAAAATGGTAGCTTCCTGGGATTAGTTCCATTGGATAAAGTCAGGAAAATTATGTTTGATCGGGAAATGTACGACAAAGTATATGTCAGGGAAATCATGATTCAACCCAATGCAATAGTCTCTAAAGAGGATAACATGGACACTGTGATGGAGAAATTCAAGTCTACAGGTAAATGGAATTTGCCAGTGATTTACGATGGAAAATATATGGGTTTTGTTTCCCGCGCGAATATTTTCAATGCCTACAGGAAATTATTAATTGAATTTTCAGAAGATTAAATACTAGCCTGAGCTCAGGTTACTAAGCAAACTCTCCAAAATATTCAACAGAATTGTTTTCTGTTTCATGCAGCCTGATGGAATGCAATACTGCTTTTTGCTTTTGAATCAAGGGTGAGATTTCATGGAATATGGCTTTAGCAATGTTCTCAGTTGAGGGTTGTATGCCCTTCATAAAATCTACTTCAAGATTTAAATTCCTGTGATCTACTTTATTGATGACTTTCTCCCTGATGATTTTGCTGAGGACTTTTAGATCTATCACATAGCCTGATAAAGGATCCGGCTCTCCCTTTACGGTAACAAAAAGTTCATAGTTATGACCGTGCCAGTTGGGATTCGAACAGGCTCCAAAATGTTCAGAATTCTTTTCATCTGACCACCCTTCAACAAAAACACGATGAGCAGCATTAAATCGTTCACGTCTGCAAATATGAATCATTTGGAAAGTATTTAGGATTGTTTTGTTCTAAATGGATACAATTATTATGCTGAATTTAGATATTTTTAATACTTCATCAAAATCTTTTTAAAATGATGAGAATGATTCAAATCAAGTCTTACAAATAAGAACAAGTCTAAATAAATTAGTAATTTTGCAACTTTTAAATCCGATTTACATGGAATCAAATAATGTTTTAGATAGATTGCCGAAGCATTTAATGGATTTGGTTATTGAACAACCTTACAATGAATATACTTCCCAGGATCATGCATTATGGAGATATGTGATGCGTCAAAATGTTCGTTATTTGAGCAGGGTAGCTCATGGATCTTATGTGGATGGCTTAAAGCGAACAGGGATCAGTATTGAACAAATCCCGCATATGTACGGCATGAACCGTATTTTAAAAGAAATTGGTTGGGCTGCTGTTGCCGTGGATGGATTCATTCCTCCATCTGCCTTTATGGAATTCCAGGCCTACAATGTACTGGTGATTGCAGCTGATATTCGGCCCATTTATCAAATAGAATATACTCCCGCACCTGATATTCTGCATGAAGCTGCCGGACATGCTCCCATTATTGCAAATGATGAATATGCTGAATATTTGAGATTATTTGGAGAAATAGGTCGCAAAGCATTTTCATCAGCTCACGACTATAAAGTGTATGAAGCAATAAGGCATTTATCTATATTAAAAGCTGATCCTTATACGCAAAAAGCTGAAATTGACAAAGCAGAATTAGAACTATCAGAACTCGAAAAACTGGAAGTCGAGCCATCAGAAATGTGCAAAATACGTAATATGCATTGGTGGACTGTGGAATATGGACTCATTGGCGATCTGAAGAATCCGAAAATTTATGGAGCCGGATTATTGTCTTCCATTGGGGAAAGCTATAATTGTCTTCAGGACCATGTTAAAAAACTGCCCTATGACTTAAATGCTAAAGATGTTGGATTTGATATCACCACTCAACAACCACAGCTGTTTGTTTCTCCGGATTTTGAACATTTGACTCATGTATTAAACGATTTTGCAGACCAGATGGCTTTGAAAACAGGGGGTGAGGAAGGAATAGTAAAAGCTATTAATTCGGATAACATAGCTACTTGTGTTTACAGCTCGGGCTTACAGATAAGTGGGAGGTTTACAAATTATAAATCCAGGAATGGCCAAATATGCTGGGTGAAAACAGAAGGACCTTCCAGTTTAAATTATGATCAAAAGGAAATATTGGGACATGATAAAAGCTATCATTCTCATGGATTTAGTTCTCCTGTTGGAAAATTGAAAAATGTGATCCGCCCGCTGGAATTCATGACGGAAGAAGACTTAGCCTCGACGGGGATTAAAAAAGGCAGGAATTCGGTTTTGGAGTTTGAATCTGGATTAATGGTGAAGGGTAAACTGGAAAATATCCACCAGCAAGACCAGCGGATTATGATCCTGAGTTTTACGGATTGTCAAGTTACTTTCGAGGGAGAAATATTGTTTGATCCTGCATGGGGAACTTATGACATGGCAGTTGGTGAAAAGATTATTTCAGCATTCCCTGGACCTGCCGATCCTATTGCATGGGAACTGAAGTACCTGGCACCCAAAGAAAAAACACATAAAATCAAACATACCACGGAGGCCATTAAACTCCACGAATTATACACTCAGGTTAGAAATGTTCGTGAAGGAGAATATGATTATTATACATTGGACAGCACCTGGATGGAGTTGAAAACTAAGTACCCGAATGAGTGGCTGCTACCCTTAGAAATACTTGAGATATTAACAAAGAACAACGATAATAGCTTAATCAGAACTGAAATTGGGTCTTTTCTGAAAATGAAACAGGAAGAAAAGAACTTTTCGAACCTGATAGCCAATGGTTTGCTGATGCTAAATGATTAAGTCTGCGAATTTTAGGGTGTCGACAATGCAACAGGCAAAACTTTCCCATTGAAATACTTATATCCCTGAAGACTAAAATCACTTATAAAATCTGCCATCTCACTTGCTGTTAATGGGGCTTTATAGTCCGGGAATGTATTTGCTAGCATGCTGGTTTCTACTGAACCGATAGCAAGGCAATTGACTTTGATGTTTTTATCCTGAAACTCGGCAGCCAGGACTTCTGTCAGGTTGGACAATGCTGCTTTACTTGCTGCATAAGCGGTTAGACCAGGAAATTTTACACTTCCCTGAAATCCCCCCATGCTACTGATGTTAACAATATGAGATGTCTGTATTTTGCCCATATAGGGACTTAGCTTTCTGATCAGCTTAACCGGGCCGAATAAATTAACACTGAAAATGGAAGTCCAGTCTTGTTCCTCCAGTTCCAGAAATGGCTTCTTGATCATTAAGCCAGCATTGTTAAT
The DNA here is from genome assembly GCA_016776505.1 of Bacteroidota bacterium. Lineage (GTDB taxonomy): Bacteria > Bacteroidota > Bacteroidia > CAILMK01 > JAAYUY01 > JABINZ01. The sequence continues at coordinate 44,862 of JADHTG010000003.1, read as the reverse complement.
CAAAATATCTATTTCATTTAATTTTCCCAATAAATGATCCAGCTCTTTGTAATCAGAGTGGGCGATATCAAAAGCAAATGGGATTAGTTCAGAATTAGGATTTAAAACTTTCGATCTTTCATGAAGCTGCATTAATTTATCTTCAGATCTTGCTATGGCAAGCACTTTATTTCCCGGCTCTGTACTTAATTTAAGAGCTGTTTCATATCCAATTCCGCTACTGGCACCTGTGATTATAATGTTCATGATGTTAAATAATACATCAAAATTAAGCCTTCTTTTTTACAAACAAAAAAGGCTGCCCATAAAGACAGCCTTTCGCTCGTTTAGGTTGATTTGTTATTTGTCAGTTACGTAAAATTCAACTATTTTTTCAGATGTGTTACCCAGCTTGTCTTTTGCCTGAACTTTCACAGTATATTTTGCATTCTTCTTGCTAAAATGAGGAATTTCAGACATATCTAAAGTATAAGGACTTGAGTAATCTTTCAATGGCGCATTATTTACACCATAAAGGATCTGGTTGGTGCCTACATGTTTATCTGTAGCTCCAACATACAACCTGGTATAATTCGGATATACATTTAAACCACTTTTTTTATCAATTGGCTCAATACTGAAATTCACGTAAATCACAGGAGGGGTATTGTCAACAAAACAATTGGATGTTTTGGCATCTTCAACATTATTCACCTTATCCGTTGAATAGAACTTAATAGTTTTATACCCTTCTTCAGGAATTTTATAAGGTGAAGTATATGTTTTTATTCCTGCATCATTTACACTGTATTCAGTTTTTAAAATACCTGAGCCATAATCTCTCGCTGTCAGGGTAACAGGAGTGTTCTTATTTATAAACAAAGTGTCCCTGGTAAAGAATTGAGGTTTGCCGTAAGAAATGTAAGTTGCTGGTTTGGTATTATCCATGCAAACTGTCAGATATTTTTTGCTGGCCAGGTTTGTCACTTTATCCACTCCCCAATAGGCGATCGTATGTTTTCCATCTTTTGTTGGAATTTTAAAGGGTGAACTATAAGTGCTCTGTCCGGAACCATCAATGCTGTAGAATATATTTTCAACCCCGGCTTTGTTATCAGTTGCGGTAAGTTTAATGGTTGTACGGGAGGAGATGTATTTGCAATTTGTGGTGGAAAGATCTCCCACAATTTCCTGGCTGACAACTGGTGCAATCTTATCCAGGTAAAAACTATAAGTTTTCTTTTCCTCTATGTTCAATACATTGTCTGTAGAAAAATAATTCAGGGTGTGATTTCCATCCGTTAAGCTCCATAAACTAATCGGATTGTAATACATTTTGGCAGTTGCGTTGTCAAAGAAATACATGGTATTTCTAACTCCTGAGAGATTATCAGTAAATGAGAGTGTAATTTTTGCCTTAGGTGAAACAATATCTCCTAATTTAGGCATACTCACTGAATGACTGGAAGAAGGAGCTGTTAGATCTACCGTATAACTTTTAGTTTTTGGCTCTTCGGCATTCCCTGTATTATCGGAGGCATAATACTTCAATGTATATGCTTTTTCCTCGTTCATTGCCAATGTAGAAGAATAGGTAGTGTAAGCAGCGGCATTAATGGAGTAATAGGTGTTTTCAACACCTGATACAGCATCCCGGGAGGATAAGTCAACAGTTAAGCCTTTCCCATAATAAATAACCCCACCTTTCACATATTTTGGAACTGTGGCAAATTTTGATGAAGAAGCAGGTGCAAGTCCATCCGCGTAAACTTCATAAATAACTTCTATTTCAGGATAGACCTTTTTCTTAGTGGTCTTGTTTACAGCCCAATCATGACGAATATAATGAACCCCTTCCTGGTCCCAGTACATTGGATTCACATACTGAGGCATTTTCTTGCTTTTCAGCATAATATTTTCAGCATTTACATCATTGCTTGTTGAGGCCCATAAATAAACAGGTAAAGCCCTGTTCCAATAAATAGTTCCATCAGCTGAAATATAGGTTCTCTTTTTATGCTCAAGCTGTTGTTGAGCAAGAACACCTATACTTAAAAATAAAAATGAGCCCATAATGATGAGCATTTTAGTTTTCATCATAACTTGTGTTTTTATAAGTTTCGAAACTTTATTTATCCCTCTCAAATATATAAAATAATTAATGACTGGCTATATGTATTGTTATTTTTTGAACAATGCTTTATCTAATATCGAACATCGATTTGTACAAGATTAATAATCAAAATGCATGGTTTTATATTGAAATATTAATGTACATTTGCAACTCATTTTTTATAAGGATTTTGTTATGAAGAGGACATTTCAACCATCCGTCAGGAAGAGAAAAAACAAGCATGGGTTCAGAGAAAGAATGCTAAGTGTTGGTGGAAGAGCGATTCTGGCCAGGAGAAGAGCCAAAGGAAGGAAGAAATTGAGTATTTCTGACGAAGTCAGGGGAAAGAATTAAGAATCAATTCTTTCTACTTATGATGAACATCGTTCATGATAATGCAAAGAAATACCTTTACCAAAAAAGAAAAACTTTGCAAAAAAAGTATAGTTGACCAATTAATTCACGGTAAGAATAATTCAAAATTTACAGAATACCCCCTGCTTTGTATTTGGAAAGAACAGGAGCTGGATACTCATTACCCGGCTCAAATAATGATTTCTGTTGGCAAGAGAATGCAAAAAAAGGCCATTAATAGAAATCGTATCAAAAGGCAAATACGAGAAATATACCGGCAGAGAAAGTCTCATCTCTATGATCATCTCAAGATTCAAAACAAGCAAATTGCCATCATCTTTCTCTTCGTGAGCAAAGAAATGGTTCCATTCAATAAACTGGAAGATTCAATTGGAAAAATTATTGAAAAACTTATTAAAATGGTTTAGCCTGCCTTTGAAGTGGATATTTATCCTGCTTGTAAAGATTTATCAACTATTGATTTCGCCTTTATTTCCAAGTAGTTGTCGCTATACACCCACTTGTTCAGAATATAGCCTCGAGGCAGTAAAAAAGCATGGAGTGTTTTATGGGGGGTGGCTGTCCCTAAAACGAATCTTTTCCTGCAATCCCTGGTGGGGAGGTAGTGGACATGATCCTGTTCCCTGATTATACTGCTTGTATTATTTTTGCATTATTATTGTGGCTGTTTAAGTACTATTAATATTTCATTTTCATTTTAATTGAAAATTAAATTCAACATATCATGAAACGGTTTATCAAATCTTTGTCTATTCTTCTTCTTTTAATTGCTTTACTCGCTTCAACCAGCAACGCACAAATTACTCAGCTTAAAGCAGATAACAAATCTGAATTAAAAAAGGAATATGATAATCAATTTGAGATTTCGAAAAATCTTGAGATATACGTAGACCTGTTCAAGGAATTGAATACCTACTATGTGGATGAATTAAATCCTGCCGAATTAATACAGCTATCAATCAAGTCTATGTTAAAATCACTGGATCCTTATACAGTGTTTTTCCCTGAATCTGATTATGAAGATTTTAGATTTATGACTACAGGCAATTATGGCGGAATTGGTGCCCGGATTGGAAAAAAGGGAGATTACGTGATAATTACTGAACCATATGAGGGCTTTCCCGCACATAAATATGGAATAAGAGCCGGCGATATGATAATGAAGATTGACGAAAAAACCGGAAAGGGAATGAGTACGGATGAAGTGAGCAATTTGCTAAAAGGACAACCCGGCACTGAGGTGGAAGTCACTTTCGACAGGCCCGGGGAGAACGATGAAGTGGTCGTCCATATAAAACGGGAGAAAATACAGATCAATAATGTGTCTTATTCCGGCATGTTGAATCATGATATAGGGTACATCTACTTAAGTGGCTTCAAGCAAAATGCTGCTGATGATGTAAGAAAGGCTCTTCAGGACCTCCAAAATGAAAATCAACTGAATGGTCTTGTATTGGATTTAAGATCTAATCCGGGGGGCTTGCTTATCGAATCTGTTAAAATAGTGGGTTTATTTGTGAAAAAAGGAGAAATGGTGGTGAGCACCCGTGGAAAAGTGGATAGTTGGAACAAAGAATACAGAACTTCTGAAAATCCTGTTGCACCTGACTTGCCATTGGTAGTGTTAACAAACGGGGGCTCTGCTTCCGCTTCAGAAATTGTTTCAGGAGCATTACAGGATCTTGACAGGGCTGTTATTATTGGTGAACGCACACTGGGAAAAGGTCTTGTTCAAACAACACGTTCTCTGAATTACAATTCACAGCTAAAAGTCACCACTTCTAAATACTATATTCCAAGTGGAAGATGTATACAGGAAATCGACTATTCCCATAAAGACAATAATGGATTAGCAATCAAAATGGCCGATTCTCTAGTTACTGCTTTTAAAACAAAAAAGGGCAGAATCGTGTATGATGGCAAAGGGATCTTACCGGATATCGTCACAGAAAGCAATAAACAAAGAGTCATTATGCAGAATATTATGGAAGATTATTTAGCATTTGATTTTGCCACCAATTATTATTTGACTCATCCTGAAATTCCGTCTGCCAGCAAGTTTAGACTAAGTGATGAAGAGTACACAAACTTCGTTGACTTCATTGCTGGTAAAAACCTGGATTATAAAAATCCATCTGAAAAAGCACTAGAAAATTTCAAGACAAAAGCGGAAAAGGATGATTACTTTGAAGCCATTGAAGAAACATACAACACAATGCTTGAAACAATTGAAGAGCAGAAAAGAAATGAAGTATTGAAATACAAGAAAGACATCAGCCGTTACCTGGAAAATGAAATAGTCAGCCGCTACTATTTTCAGAATGGAAGAATACAGGCTTCTTTAGCCAAAGACATAGAAGTGAAAGAGGCTTTAGATGTTTTACAAAATCCTGAAAAATACAAAGCCATTTTGAGCCCCAAACAATAATTGCATTTTACCTCCTTTCCCTTTTATATTCTATTATCTTCGTGAATCTTAAAGGATTCCCATGATCGATTTATTGGATATCATAGTGCTGTTCGCAACAGGATGTGTAGGCGGAATAATTGCAGGTTTATTAGGGGTTGGAGGAGGTGTTATTTATGTTTTTATTCTTTCTTTTTACCTGGAAAAGCTTGGAATGACAGATCATATCGATCAAGTGCGTTTTATTTTGTCCAATTCATTTTTTGCCATATTCTTTGCCAGTGTATTCGGATCCATTCAGCAGTTCAGGAGCAAAAACTACCATCTTAAAGAAGTTTTACTAACTACCGTGACAGCTGTTTTAGCTTCTTCCACATTGGCTCTTTTAATTACCCAGAGGGATTGGTATACAAAGCAAAAATTCACCCTTGTTTTTGTAAGCATTCTGGTTCTTTTGATAATTAAAATGTTGTTGACACTTCGTAGAAAAAACAGCTCTTTCAAAGATCAGATTCCTGATAAAATATATCCTGCAACGGGATTACTGATGGGGATATTTTCAGCTTTATCCGGCTTGGGGGGAGGCGTTGTAACCGTTCCCGTATTATCAGATATTTTTAAGTTAAAAATTAAAAAAGCAACCTCCATCTCGTTGGGAGTAATGCCTTTTATGTCTTTGGTGGCTGTATTAATCTATAGCCTGACGGATACTGAAGCTTCTGTTAATGCTTTCGGTTATCTTTATCCTCAAATTACGCTTCCCATGGTGGCAGGTGTGATGATTATGGCTCCACTTGGAGTTAAACTTTCAAGACTTTTTTCAGATACCTTTATTCGCATCCTTTTTATTACTATTCTTATTGTAGTAACTATCAGGATGTTCTCCACGATTATATAATCTGTTCACTTCATATAATTATCTTTGTCCTGTGAATTGGATTTTGCATATTGAAACAGCTACAGATATTTGTTCTGTTGCACTGAGTGAGAAAAATCAGCTGATTGATTATGTGACCCTTTATGAAAAAAACATTCATTCTGCCAAGCTCACCACCATTATGGATGAATTAATGAAAAGATCATCCATATCTTATTCTAATTTAGCTGCGGTTTCAGTAAGCAAAGGGCCTGGATCATTTACCGGTTTAAGGATTGGTGTATCCCTCGCAAAAGGGATATGTTATGGGATTCAAAAACCTTTGATGGGTATAAATACCCTTCAATCTCTTGTGTCTGCCTTAAAAAGGAATACTGAATTGGCTGATGAAAATATTTGTTCACTTTTAGATGCAAGAAATAACGAAGTGTATTATGCTGTTTACGATAAAAATAACAAAGTGTTATTAGCACCACAGGTGGGTTTGCTGGAACCAGGAAAACTAAAAGCATTTCACCAAAGCAATACATTGATATTTGTGGGTGACGGAGTTGATAAATGGACTGCTGATTATAATAATCAGGTGAATGTAAAAATGCTTTCGAATATATTGCCCGATGCACGTAACCTAATCTCATTATCATGGGAAAAGTATCAAAATAAGGACTTTGAGCTACTTGAAAGTTTTGAACCCTATTATTTAAGAGATTTCAAGGCGAAGAAAGGATCATTAAAAATCAAGAAGATCTTAAAAACAGATTAATGTCAGATTTGCGATTAAGTGTTCAGGATGTTATTGCTCAAATGGAAAAAGGGTTTCGGCTGCTGGACTTAAGAAAACCTGATTTTTTTGCATTATCACATATCCCTAAATCTTTGAATTTGGTTTTGGATGAGAGTTTTGAAAAACATGCAAAAAAGTTTATATTTAAGGATATTGGCCTCCTCATTATCACGGAAAACGGAGAGGAAGAAGAAGCCATTTATCAACTTGAAAAAAAGGGTTATCAGAATGTCAAAGGATACCTGGAAGGGGGAATAGATGCTTGGATAGCTGCAGGACAAAAAATAGATGTGGTGATTTCAGTATTGGCTGACGAGTTGGCTATAGAATTGATACATGGAGGTCTCTATGTGTATGATATACGGTTGAAATCGGCCTTTGACCAGGGACATATAGAACCATCTGAAAACATCAGGGCAGATGTGTTGATCTCAGATTATTCGGCTATTGACAACAGGGATTTTTGCGCTATTGTTTGTGAAGATGGCAGATTATCCATGAGTCTTATTTCCTATTTAAAAATCAATGGCAAACACAATTTGTATCATGCAGAAGGAGGATTTGCCGGGATCAAAAAAGAAGGGGGATTGGAATTAGTGAAAACAGCAAATAACTCCCTTAATTTGACAATTCGTAAATGAGTTAATTATCTAATTCTCAAGTCTTCTGCTTCTTCTTTTTAGCAGCCGGAAACAACACATTGTTTAGAATCAATCGGTAACCCGGAGAGTTAGGATATAATGATAATTCAGTGGGTGGTTCTCCTACAATATGCTGGTAATCCTCCGGATCATGGCCACCATAAAAGGTCCACATTCCCTTACCATAGGTTCCATGAATTAAACGGGCTTCACCCAATGCTTTATTTTCGCCCAAAACCAATACTTCAGGTTTCAGGAATTTTGACCGGAATGCAGTAGTTTGTCCCATAAAACCTTTAACTACCCTGGTATGATTCTGACAAAGCATGGTGGGAATTATATCCCATTTGGCGGAGAACTCAAAGAGAGTAAACAGGTCCGTTTGCTCATGAAGAATGCCATGATCCTTAGTTGCATCAATACTTGAAAATTCGTAAACCATGGGAGACCTTTCCAGTGTAAAATTCTGAAAGGCAAAAGTGTTTTCGAAATTAAGCTTCTGCTGGGCTCGTGGATCCATCGGATCGCCATCAAACTCACGTGAGCAAATGTCGACACCATCGGCAGCTAATGCAATATCATAGGTGTCAGCTGCTGCGCACATGGCAAATAAATAACCTCCTCCAACAACATATTCCTTGATTTTTTTAGCAACAGCCAGCTTAAGTTGAGATATTTTATTATATCCCCATCTTTCAGCAATTTCCTTGTTTTCCCTTTGTTCCTCCATATACCAGGGTTGGTGCCTGTGACTTGCCCAAAACTTACCGCTCTGACCAGAAAAATCTTCATGGTGAAGATGAAGCCAGTCGTATAAATGCAATTTATTCTGGAGTACTTCGTCATCATAAATGACATCATATGGAATTTCAGCATAAGTTAAAACCAGGGTAACAGCATCATCCCATGGCTGTTTTGTTTTGGGAGAATAAACGGCAATTTTAGGTGCTTTCTCCAGTTTCACTACTTCCTGGTTTACTTCTGGATTAGCAATCTCATTTTTAATTTTCTGGTATTGTACATCAGCAATAACCTGGTAAGAAACCGCCCTGAGTCGACATTCTTTCTCAAAGATATCAGTAAAAGGAAAAGCAAAACTACCTCCCCGGAAATTCAATAACCAGTCAGCTGGAATCCCTGTGCTTATCACCCAATAAGTCATACCATAAGCTTTCAGATGGTCTGTTTGCTTTTCATCCATTGGAATGAAAATATAAGCTGCCCTGGCCATATGAAAGCTGACCAGCAGGATAAAAATAAAAATAAACCGTTTTAGCATAGGATGATTTGAATTGCAAATTTAGTTAATACCAGACAGACCTTTTATCTTCAAATCTTTTGCCAATTTCAACAGTTAAACAATTTACATAAGCCTGCAATCAATTCCTCTTTCTTTGAGTTCATAGACTGGTAAAATACCATTGTTGAAGTTAATTAAGAATGAAAAGGAAATAAATTAATGCTAAAAACGCTTAATTGTTCATTTCCCTGTAAGAATTTTGCAATTTGCTCGTCTAAAGGTATATAATAATAAGCTTTCTAAATCATGCATAACAATTTTAAATACGGCATTTTTTTTATTTTAACCCTATTGTTTTTTAGTTGTGAAGATGACAATTCTCGTATATTTTTACCAAATAATGTAGAATTGTCAATATGGACTTCAGACATAGATGACAATTTTATTACAGGAAGTTTTAATCCTTTTCCACTGGTTGGAGCAAATAATACAAGGATTTTTAATAAGGAACATGTAGATTATTGCGAAACTTTAACAGTTGCGGTTGTGTATGTAGAAAATGAATACTTTATTTTTCCTTTCTTAGACTTAGAAACTTATGAAGCAATTAATTTTAATTATGGTCAAACCAAGATAGCAGTCACCCATTGTCCTAAAACCAAAACGACTATTACTTTTAATAGAAACTTTCACAATAGTGAGCTATTATTAAGAGCCTCAGGGTATTTATATCGTGATAATTTAGTATTATATGATGAAAATAGTGGAATTTATTATTCTCAAATATTACAAAAATCGATCACTATTAATTCAACTGAAACAGATATGATAACTTTGCCTACCTTAATTATGGAATGGAAAGATGCAATTGCTATGTTTCCCAGTTCCAGAGTGGTATTGGCATCTGATTCTTCTGAAAAGATTTGTATTGACTATATTGACTCCTATCAAAATATTGAACATATCATCCCCCTGGGTACATTCAAAAAAAAATACCTGGGATTTAATTTTTCTCATTTTAGCAATGAAGGGACTATAAATACCTCAAAATCAATTATCATTGTAGGATTTAATAATAATTTCATCTTAAATTCTTTTATTTCCAATCCCGCTAGAAATTATACTTTAGTCGAAGATGCAGCTGTTAATCTCCCTTCTATTTTTCAGGATGATGTAGGTAATATTTATAACTTGTTGGGTGTGGTTGAAGAAGGTCCTCAAGAAGGCAGTCAATTACAAAGTACGAATGGGTTTTATGCTTTACCATCTATAGTTGATGACTTTTTCGAGACCGTTGAATACCCTTGATTAGATTAGTGTTAGCTTACCATTTAATTCAAAATATCTTTATGATGCCGAGCAATCCTGCATGCCACAATAAATACAAAAATTGACTTGGCTTTTACCACACTAATTGAAAAAACATTATTACATTGAACTATTTGGACGAAAAAACCAAAACACTCTCTTTGAAAAGAATAGTAGTGTAAAACACTTAGCAGAATAGTGCTGCAATTAATAAATAAATGAGAGCATTTCCACATCTGCTTCATTCATAATTAATTATTCTGGCGACTGGAGATTAATGGATATTCTTTTTTAATTTTGCAACTCGTAAAAAATAGTGAGTTAAGGGGAAATAACAAATATTATTAAAGATGCCAGCAAAATTTAACCCGATAAAAATATTTTCCGGAACGGCCAGTACTGATCTTTCAAATAAAATTGCTGATAGTTTTGGTACCGAACTCGGAGATGTGAGTTTGCTGAAATTCAAAGATGGTGAATTGCAACCCAGCTTTAATGAATCTATTCGTGGATGTGACGTATTTATTATCCAGTCTACTTTTTCACCGGCAGAAAATTTAATAGAGCTTTTGCTGATGATTGATGCTGCTAAAAGGGCCTCTGCACATTATATTAATGTGGTGATTCCTTATTATGGTTATGCCCGACAAGACAGAAAAGACAAACCCCGCGTATCCATCGGTGCCAAATTAATCGCTGACCTGATTTATACTGCAGGTGCCAGCAGGGTGATCACTATGGATTTACATGCTGCACAGATTCAGGGCTTTTTCACCATCCCTGTTGTTCATCTAGATTCCTCTGTCATATTTGTTCCATATATTAAACAATTAAATCTCACTAACCTGGTCATTGCATCTCCTGACATTGGAGGGACTAAACGGGCCAGGGAATTTGCAAGCAAACTGAACTGTGATATTGTCATTTGTGACAAGCATCGAAAACAGGCAAATGAAATTGAAGAAATAAGAGTGATAGGTGATGTGAAAGGAAACCATGTGGTCATAGTGGATGATCTGATTGATACAGGAAACACACTGATTAAAGCTTCTGAAGTCATGCTTCGGGATGGAGCTTTAAGTGTCAGGGCATTTGCCACACATCCTGTATTCTCCGGCAATGCACTTGAAAAACTGGAAAATTCAAATATGGATGAAGTAGTTGTTTGTGATACAATCCCTTTGACAAAACAATCCGATAAAATTACTATTCTGTCGGTCTCTAATTTGATTGCCAGGGGCATTCATAATGTGTATGAGCATGAATCGATCAGTTCTTTGTTCGATATGCCTGATTCATTTCAAAAAGAAATTAAATTTTAAAATAGAATACAATGAAAAAATACGAGTTGTTTGGGAAAATTAGAGAAAAGTCGACTAAAGGGGCTTTAAATCAATTGAGAGCAAAGGGATTTGTTCCGGGAATTTTATATGGGGGTGAAGAAAATATGAATGTCTATTTTTTCATCAATGACATAAAGAAAGTGCTATATACCAAAGAAGTTTATCTATTGGATTTAGCCATAGAAGACAGGAAATATATGGCCATTGTCAAAGATACATCCTACCATCCACTATCAGATGAGCCTATACATATCGATCTAATGGAAGTCACTGAAGACAAGGTAGTAAAAGCCAAATACCCGATGAGTTTTAATGGAACACCAGAAGGGGCCAAAGAAGGGGGAAAAGTATTTAAAAAATTACGTATTATTACACTAAAGGGAAAAGTGGCTGAACTTCCGGATACGGTTGATATTGACATTACAGCACTTGAATTGGGTGATACATTAAAAATAAGTGATATCCATATTCCAAATGTGGAGATAATTGATCCAGCCAGTACTCCTGTCGTTGGCGTTGCCAGGGCCAGAGCAGCTCTCGTAACTGAAGTAGAAGTAGAAGAAGGCGAAGAAGGAGTTGAAGGAGAAGAAGAAGGAGTTGAAGGAGCAGAAGGAGATGAAGTGACAGAAGGAGCAGAAGGTGAAGATTCAGCTGCAAAACCCGAAAAGAAATAAAAAGTACTAAAAAGCTTCCTTTGAAGCAATTAATTATAGGATTAGGGAATATCGGTGAGGAATATGCCAACACCAGGCATAATATAGGATTCTCTATTCTGGATTTTTTTGCTCACAAGTACGATTTTAAGTTCGAGTCGGCCAGGTATGCTTTTAAGGCTGAGTATAAGATAAAAAATAAACAGCTCGTATTTATTAAACCCACTACCTTTATGAATCGCAGCGGTAAGGCCATCCGCTATTGGCTCAAAAAACTGGGTATTCCTGTTGAAAATATATTGGTTCTTGTTGATGATGTGGCACTTCCATTGGGGAAAGTCCGCATAAGAGCCAAAGGTGGAGATGGAGGACATAATGGATTGTCAAATATTATAGATATTCTTCAGACCGATCAGTTTCCACGCCTTAGGATTGGTGTTGGAAGTGATTATCCCAAAGGATACCAGGTAGACCATGTGTTGGGAAAATGGACTGAAGATGAAATAAGTGTGTTGTCCGAAAAGCTTGTATTTATACACGATGCCATTTATTCATTCATATTTGAAGGTTTGAGTAAAGCCATGACGAAATACAATCATAATTAACAGGATTTAAATGAGTATTCTGAAAAAGGAATTAAAAATGATCCATTCTTCAATGGAAGCTTAGAAATGGCAGCATAAAATTTTTCTTTCAATTGTGTTAATTTTGAAAAAGAAATTGCTGTTGTCTGTGAATTCAAAATCTTAATAATACGTCAGATTAAAATATAAATGAAAATAAAATGAAATACGATTTAATAATTATAGGAAGTGGTCCGGGAGGTTATGTTGCTGCAATAAGGGCATCACAATTGGGTAAAAAAGTGGCCGTTATAGAAAAAGAATCCATAGGGGGGATATGCTTAAACTGGGGTTGTATTCCAACCAAAGCACTTTTAAAGTCTGCCCAGGTTTTCGAATACTTACAGCATGCATCTGATTATGGAATATCAGCTGAAAATCCCAAAGTAAATTTTGAATTGGTGATAAGTCGTTCAAGAGATATTGCCGGTAAAATGTCAAAAGGTGTTGAATATCTCTTTAAAAAGAATAAGATTGACCTGATTAATGGATTTGCCAGGATTCAAAAAGAAAAGAATGTGGAAGTAAGCGATCAGGAAGGAAAAACGACTCTATATGAGGCCGATCACATCATCATCGCAACCGGTGCCCGTTCCAGAGAATTACCAAACATAAAATTGGATGGGAAAAAAATCATTGGCTACAGGCAGGCAATGAACCTGCCAAAACAACCCAAAAGCATGGTGGTGATTGGCTCAGGTGCTATAGGTTCTGAATTTGCCTATTTTTACAATGCCATCGGAACAGAGGTTAGCCTGGTTGAAATATTTCCTGAAATTGTTCCACTTGAGGATATTGAAGTATCAAAGCAATTAGCCAGGAGCTTTAAAAAAAAGGGAATTAAAATATATACCGATTCGACAGTTGAAGAGGTGGATACCAAGGGGAACAAGTGTAAAGTCAAAATAAAAACCAAAAAAGGAGATGAAATAATTTCATGCGATATGGTTCTCTCCGCGGTGGGTATTTCAACCAATATTGAAAACATGGGCTTGGAAGAAGCAGGTGTAAAGTATGAAAAGGGGAAAGTAATCGTGGATGAATTTTATAAGACAAATCTGGAGGGAGTATATGCTATTGGAGATATTGTCCACGGACCTGCATTAGCACACGTAGCATCAGCAGAAGGCATTATTTGTGTTGAAAAAATTGCAGGTGAAAATCCACAACCTCTTGATTATGGCAATATTCCCGCATGCACTTATACCAATCCCGAAATTGCCTCTGTTGGATTCACAGAAAAGGAAGCCAAAGATGCAGGTTATGAGCTGAAAATTGGAAAATTTCCGTTTTCAGCTTCAGGCAAAGCTTCTGCTGCCGGACATAATGAAGGATTTGTGAAGCTTATTTTTGATGCTAAATATGGCGAATGCCTGGGCGCTCATATGATAGGAACAGGAGTTACTGAATTAATCGCTGAAATGGTCGCTGTCAGAAAACTGGAAACCACGGGACATGAATTAATAAAAACGCTACACCCCCATCCAACAATGTCTGAAGCAATCATGGAAGCAGCCGCTGCAGCATTCGGTGAAGTGATCCATATATAACGATACAATTAAATGAGTACTTTTATAGATAAGAGTAAAGCAGCAATAAAATATCTGATTATTATTGCTGTAATATTCCTGATTTATTACAGCATTCCCAAGGCAGGAAAATATAAATATGAATATACTGAAAATGAATTATGGAATCACAATGATTTAAGCGCTCCTTTTTCATTTCCCATTAGAAAAACGGCAGATAAACTGGAACAGGAGGAAAATGATTTAAAAAACTCCTTCAAGCCCTATTATTCGCATAACGCTCAGATGGAGCAACAAGCCATAGATAATCTTCGTGAACATTACAATGATATCTTTGAGGATTTTCCATCCCATCCTGAATTGTTGAACACATCTCAACTCCCGCAAATTATCAGTGAAACTTACACAAAAGGAATACTGGAAGATAATGGGCAGGGAGAACATGAAAGCGGCAGCGGTATCATCATCATAGTCAACGAGGACAAAAGTTCAAAAGAAGTTCCTGTCAGTAGTTTATTTAGCCTGAAACAAGCACGTGAATATGTAAGAGATCAGGTCAAGAAAGATTCATTAATTGGTGGGCGGATTCATTTTTCACGCTTGTTAAGTCTTATTGTGCCTAATCTGTACTTCAATAAAGAACTCTCAGAAGCTGAGCTCAATTCAAAACTGGCTGAAATTTCTACCACAGAAGGTGTGATCATGGAGGGTGAGAAAATCATCTCCAAGGGAGTTAAAGTGACAGGAGAAAAATTTCAGATCCTTGAATCCCTTAGACTCGAATATGAGAATCAACTCAGCAAAATTCCATATGATTACCTAAAGCATATAGGCTATTTACTCTTGCTTACACTTATCATCGGTGGTTTCATTGTTTATTTGTGGAAGTTTTATCATGAAATATACATGAAAAACAAGAATATTTTCCTGATTCTCTTTATTATAGGAGCTTTTATATTATTGAGTACCTATGTCATCAAGAGTACTAATTTCAACATTTATCTTGTTCCCTTCTGTATTGTTCCAATCATCCTGATTTCTTTCTTTGATGCCCGAATAGCATTCATAAGCCACCTCATTGTTGTGGTTGTTGTCAGTTTATTTGCTCCCAATGGCTACGAGTTTTTATTAATTCAAATAATAGCCGGATTAGCTATCGTCATAGTCATTTCCCAGATACGCTATCTTTCCCAGTTTTTCCTGGCCACGCTGATCGTTTTATTTGTTTATTATATTGCCTTTTTCGGATTGAAATTAATCCAGGTCAGCTCGATAAAAGAAATCGATTACATGTATTTTTTATGGTTTTCAGGAAGTTTCGTGCTGACACTTTTAGCTTATCCATTAATTTATGTTTTTGAAAAAATGTTTGGTTTCGTTTCAGATATTTCACTAATAGAACTATCTGACCTGAATAAAAAACTATTGCGTGATTTATCGTCAAAAGCACCAGGTACCTTCCAGCATTGTATTCAGGTGGCTAATTTAACGGATACAGTCTTGAATAAAATCGGGGGAAATTCATTGCTTGCAAAAGTGGGTGCACTTTACCATGATATCGGTAAAATGAATAATGCTCAATTCTTTACAGAAAATCAGAAAGACATAAATCCCCATGATCAATTGGATGAAAAAGAAAGTGCCAGGATTATCATCAATCATGTGAATGACGGTGTTAAAATGGCAAGAGACCATAAATTACCCAGGGAAATAATTAATTTCATCAAAACACATCATGGAACTTCAAAAGTTGAATATTTTTACAGGAATTACATAAAAGAACACTCCGGGGAGGAGGTGGATGAAACAGAATTCCGCTATCCTGGTCCAAAGCCCAGCAGTAAGGAGGCTGCAGTCGTTATGATCGTTGACTCCATTGAAGCGGCTGCGAGAAGTATCAAAGAACCAAGTATTGAATTATTGGAGGAATTGGTGGATAAAATAGTGGAATACAAAATAAAGGACAACCAATTCGAAAATGCTTTTATTACGCAGAAAGAGATAAAAATTGCTAAGGAAATCATAAAAAAGAGCTTAACCAGCATTTATCACAGCAGGATTGCATATCCCTCAGAAAATTAGGTATAGGATATTTCTCTAATTTTATAGAACTTTACGCTTCAATTCGTGTTTAATAAATAGCGAGGATAGATGGAGGAAAACAGAAGAACAAGGCCAGATGAAGTATACTCGAAACGGATTCGTGCAGGAAAGAAAAGGACTTACTTTATTGATGTGAAAACCACTAAAAATGATGATTATTATCTGACCATCACGGAAAGTAAGCGAGATTTTAAACATCCAAATTATTACATCAAGCACAAGATCTTTTTATACAAAGAGGATTTTAATAAATTTCTGACAGCTTTAACAGAAACTATTGATCATGTTAAAACAGAACTCCTGCCTGATTATGAATTCGACATGTACGACAAAATGGAGGAATATAATAAGGATGGCAGTTTTGACACGGTCGATTTCGATATGGAGGAAAGCAAGTCTGAAAAGAAGTCCGAAAACGAGTCTAAGGATGAGACTGACGATGTGACGGAGGAAGAGAAGGATAAAGAATAATGTTCAAATAAGAATTTTAAAATCTTTTTTATTTGATTAAGGTGACATTACCTGTATAGATAAGTTGAGGTGTGTTGCCCTGATATTTGATAACTACTACATAGACATCGAGAGCTACGGCTTTTCCATTAAATGTACCATCCCAACCATCATATTGGTCAAAAGTCTGGAAGACCATTTCACCCCACCTGTTAAAGATTGACATTTCAAAAGCAGCAATATTTGCACTGACCACTGTAAAAGAATCATTAATCCCATCTTGATTGGGAGAAAATGCATTTGGTACTCGCAATAGGGGTTCAAATTCAAAGCAGGTTTCGTTCGACCAGGATATAGTAGACTCTTGTCCTTTCCTGATCGCAGCTACTCTAAAACACTGCTTAATTCCATCTAAACCAGCCTCTAATATCAGGTTGGTGTCCTGTGTACTCTGTATGAATTTGTAAACATTTTCCGCATTCACTCTCCTGTATAAGAGGTAATTTTCAACTCCTTCAGGCCAATGGACATATTCAGTCCAGTGCAGATCCAGGTCAAAGTCACTGATTTTTTCGCCATTCAATAAAATGGAGTTATGGGGATAGGTATAGAATACATCTCCACAAAGATTCTCTACGGCCACTTTATATTGATAGGATAATTGATGAGTTTTTACAAAATGATCAATAAAATTTCGTTGTACTGCTGAAAATGAATCAATGAAAACCCAATTGTTCAGTTTCAGGGAATTTTTGAATAGTGCTACTTTTTTCTTAAAATGGAAGTCATTCCGCATATCCCAGAATACCTGGATTTCCAGGTCGTTCTCAGGACGCGTTGTGACCAGCTCCATCACCGGAGCCAGAGAATCAGCCTGTATATTTTTTTGGATTACAGGGCCAATACAGCCCCATTCTGTGATTTCCTGTACACTGAGGATACCCATATTTACCGTAGTCCAGTCAACAGATATTTGAGGATTTCCATTTGGAGGATTGATAGTTCCTCCAGTTATTCCCCAATTAAAAGTAGAACCACTAAAGCCGGATACCTGGTACAAAATATTCTTGCTGTTGGGATAGCAGATAAAACTAACTCCTGAAATTTGGCTGGTCAGCGGATTGGGATGCACTGCAATAACAGTATCCACTATATCTCCAAAACAGCTGTCAGCCGATAACTCAACCACTTGTATAGTAAAATTGCCATGCGTTTTCCAGTACACTACAATGCTGTCATTACCCTGTCCATCAAAAGTGATCGATGAATCTCCGATTGTCCAGTAATAAACAGAACCTGGGAATCCCTGCACATGATACAAAACAGTATCATATTCACACACATCTTTCCTGCCGGCAATGGGACTGGTTATTGGATAAGGATTAATAACGACTGGTTGATAAACGGTATCTCCATAACAATATTTATCATTGATGGAATCATAACTCGTTTCTAAAACTTTAAGTTGTGCCAGTCCATCTGTTCCCCAATCAGAATGAATGATTGACTGGCCATTTCCATCCACAATCCATCCTCCATCTATCCACCAGTCATAAGTCGATCCATTTACATTCATCACACTGTAAGCTTCGTATTTTGACCAGGCACATACAAAGGTATCTCCTGCTATATCTGATGTTTTTAATCGATAACTGATTAATACCGGGAAATAATCGGTATCCGAAATACACCCTTCTATGGTAGTTTCCACTACTTTAATCATAGCAGTACCTGAATCTGGCCAATTAATTTGTATGGATGGGCCATTCCCATTATTATCGGATCTTGTGCCCCCTGTCACAAACCAGTCATATTTCGATCCCACTCTATTCATAACCCAATAATCGACATGAATGGTATTAGGACAAACTACAGCAGGTCCAATAATAGTGGCATCTGCCCTGACAATTGTTATATCTAAAGATTGGGTGTCGCTGTAACAACCATATTGATTGATTTCATAAACAGAGACAAATCCATTGAATGTATCTGTCCAATAAACTTCAATTTCATGGGTATTAGAACCACTCACCTGACTACCTCCTGTAATAGTCCAAAAATAATCTGAGCCAATCGTTTTGTCTACCTGGTAAGGAAAAGTTCCAAGAAAACAAGGAGTCAAAGGCCCGCTTATTGGAGTTAATTGTGCCTGGGGAAAGACAGTCACTTCGATAGAATCATAAGCTACACAATTATTCGAAGAGGTTACGGTCAGGTAATATTTTAATACAATGGGCGAAGAAGTTTTATTGATTAAACTAAATAATGGAGCATAAGATGTGCTGTCATTTAAGTTCTCAGCAGTATGCCAGCTATAACTATGATTTATATCTGAACTTGAATCTCCCAGCGAAATAGTGTCACCACTGCAAACTGAAATACTATTTCCTGCATTGGCAACAGGTAAAGGATAAATATTTACAAACCTGGATGCAACTTCAGGTCCGCATCCATATTGGCTGGTTTCATAAGTTTTAAGAGAGCCAACTCCAGGGGAGCCCCAGCGAACTACTACGGTATTGGTGCCAATCCCATCCAGTATGTTTCCTCCTGAAATGGTCCAATTAATAAGTGAATTCTGCGCCAGGCCATATACCTTGTATGTGATGCTATCTTCAAACTCACAAATTTCTTTAGGGCCGGATATACTATCAGGTCCTTCAAATGGGATTACAAAAATCTGGAATATGGTAATCGTGGTTTTATATGGACATCCATTGTCTTTCACTTTTACAGTAAAAAAGTAGGGAGTATTTCGTCCGTGATCACAGGATGTATTCCAGTTAAAAGTAGATGATACCATTCCTTTTCCCTGTGCTGGAGCCATGGTAGCGTATGGTGCAGGAACGCTCCCGGATCCAAAAATATCTCCGGAAACCGTTAAATACATACTATCAGAATCAGTGTAAGGGATATCAAATGAAATGCTGTTTCCTTCATCCACGGCATAAGATGTGATTCCTCCAGCAATGGCCAGTTGTGGAAGAAGGTTTGGAGGGCAGTTTAAAACGATCAGTTCAATGTCTCTTCTGACCACTGTTATTAATTGACTATTTCTGTATGCTTTAACTTCTACTGCAATGGCATATAAACCGGATTGGGGACACATGACTTTTACTAAACCAGTGCTTTGATTGATCGTACAGACTCCGGATGAACCAAACGGATTAGCTAGATTGTATGAAGCAGCATAAGTTACTCCTAATATAGGTAAGTATAGATTTAAAGGAGGAGCCGGGACCGGATCAGAAGCGGTACCTCCTGCAAAGGGGTGTACCAATGAATAAACCAAAGAATCACCATCCACATCAGTTGCTGCATAGGAAATATTGACAGTATCCTGAGCACAAATATAGGGTGTTGGAATACCCGAAAATTTTGGTGAATTATCTTGCAATGAATTCGCAGGAATAAATAAATAATAAGTTTGACCAATATTATACAATATGTTTGTCAGGTTATTTCGGCAACATCTAACATGAATTAAATGAAAACCAGTAGTAGTAGCAGGTAAATAAATGCTCTTTTTATAAAAGCCTTTCCGAATACAAACGTTGGGCTGCCAGGAACAAGTACTTCCGCCGGAGGGAGGAGTAATAACCGTTTCAGCACCCAGGCTTAATGCTTCCGTTTTTAACTGATTTCGGCTTGCATTATTATAATAGATACCCACTTGTATTGACAGGTCAAATGGGGTAGTTGAATTATAACAGTCACGATACATTTCAATTGTAATATCATACATGTAATTATTCCCAACCTTTCCTTTATACTCATAGTTAAAGTCCCCACCCATGAGATGAGTGCCTTTAACTGACGGACTGAGGATCAGCAAAAGAATTAGAATGGCAATGTGTCTTTTTACTAAAATGAAATGCACTTTAATGTTAATCTTTTTATAATAAATCAAACATCTTATTTCAAAATTACTCAATTTACGGATTTAAAAGCGTAAATCACACCCGTATTAAAGATTTTAAACTCCCTGAGTACATCTTGTTTCATCAATAGACGAAGAAACTAACAAAATGGTTGATTCGACTTATGTATTAAAGCCGAAAATTTCATGCCATGCCTGAAAATCTAAAATAATTCTGGCAAAATGCTTAAAACCTGATCAATATTCGCGGTTGATCAGTAAATAGGCAAACTGTTTCAATTGCATTTTATCCTTTAGAGGAACTTTAATTTGATCTAATGCAATGATTGCATTCTCAAAGTACAATTTGCTTTCCTGTAATGCGATTTCTTTGATATTCAGATCCTTAAAAATTGAAAGAAGAGAGTCTAATTTTTCATTTTTATTAAAATCTTTGAGACTCAACCAGTAATCAATTTTCTTCCTGGTGGCTTGATCTGCAATTTCCATGGCCTTTACTAATAGAAATGTTTTTTTATTGATTAGTATATCTCCACCAATTTTCTTCCCAAATTTCTCATAATCACCAAATGAATCAAGTAAATCGTCTTCAATCTGGAAAGAAATACCCAAATTTAACCCGAACTCTTCAATTAGGTCTTTATTTCGCGTTGAGGTGCCTGCAATAACAGCTCCCATTCTTAAACAACCTGCAATCAAAACGGCTGTTTTGAGTTTAATCATTTTCATGTATTCATCCATGCTGATCACATCTCTTTGTTCAAAGTTCAGATCCAGTTGCTGACCGTCGCATACTTTCAGTCCAGTATTATTATAAACCTCCATCACCTCCCGCAAGAAATGATCGTCCACTTTCATCATAAGTTTATTGGCCAGGATAATCATGGCATCCCCGGATAGTAAAGCCCTGTTTTCATTCCAATTGATATGCACTGTGGGTTTGCCTCGCCTGAATTGAGCCGAATCCATAATATCATCATGAACCAGGGTGAAATTATGAAACATTTCCATGCCTAAAGCTGCATGCATGGCTTTATCAATATTCCCACCAAACATCTCACAACTCATCAGACATACAATGGGTCTGAGTCTCTTGCCTCCCAGTCCCATGATATATTCTATGGGCTCGTATAATTCTCTTGGTTCGTTTTGATATTTAAGTTTTTCAACTTCTTCAGAAACAAGTGCCAACAGCTCATTAAATCTTTGCATATTGATTTGTTTGGGAATAATAAATGAAGGGGTAAAAATAGCCAATTAATATGGCTCGTAAAATATTCCAGACTAAAATATATCCCATTAATTTTCTTAATTTTGCTGCCCGCTTTGGAGAGGTGGGTGAGTGGCTGAAACCAGCAGTTTGCTAAACTGCCGTACTCGTAAAGGGTACCGGGGGTTCGAATCCCCCTCTCTCCGCAACCCAAATGATTGCCCCGTGAGGGGCATTTTTGTTTTCAGGACTTTTGCAAACTCATTTGCAAAAAAGGACTGAATACAAAATTGAAGCAAGCGTAGCGATCGCAATCATTTGGGTTGACGATCCCCCCTTTAGGGATCAACGCAGTTAATCCCTCAAATAATTGAGGTACTGTCCCAATTAGTGTGTCTAAGCATATATTGGCATATACATAATCAATGCTGTTTTATTTTTAATAACCATTCGATTTTAATGGAAACAATAAAAATATTCAAATCATTATTGATGCTCTTTTATCCGTTATCTATGATTATTCATAGTTATCATCCATTCTTTTGCATCTCAAGGATAAATTGTCTCCAACTTGTAAATTAATTCTATTTTAAAGAATTTAAGCATTCTAGCGCCCCCAAAAGGAGCGAAATGATACTTTGTTATGGATTATTAATATTGGAATGCTAGGACAGGAGTGGTGTAGGTAGGTTACTGAAGCACTAGTTTAAAATTTCAGCCAGCAGGATTATTTGTAAATATTTAATCTCTAATACGCATTTTTACAAATTGTTTAATTTCCTTTTTGTTTTTATCTGAATATCCCACTAACATCAGAATCTCTTTTTTTCTATTGTCAATCAATAAATAAGTAGGACAAGTTGAAATCCCTAAGGGTAAATCAGTATTTTTTTCTCCAAGATAGTATGAAGTAAATTTTATTGAATTTGCATCAAAATAACTACTAATACTAATTGAATCAGTATCATAAACATTTATTGGGAAAAACACAATACTGGAATCATTAGGAAAAACATCGTTTAGATATTTAATTGATTTAATACATGGTTCACAAGCGGAGAACCAAAATTCAGTGAGAATATAGTTATAATCGTTTTCTAAATTATAATTTCCAGTAATCTGTTTTAAAAATTGCATACATGAATCATAATTTTCAATATCAATATTAATCTTTTCTTTAATCTCTAAATCTTTATTACAATCTGCTTGAAAATTCTCTATTGACAGGATTCTATTTAAATCTTCTTTTTCAATTACTAAATGTTCCAATTCCCATGATTCAAAGGTTGTACCTGGGGAAGCTATGCTAGTATCTCTTTTATACACATACTTACTCAAATAATAATTTGAATCGAACTCATAATAAATATCTTTCAGGCTATTTGTTAAATAGATTTTATTCACATTATTTTCATTTATTAATACAGCTTCGGGTGAATATAGATCATAAAACAATGACATAAATATTTTATTTACATCATATGGAGGTAATTTCGTACATCTTGCAAAATTATTATACTTTATATTTTTTGTTATTTTAAATGAGCGTTCAATGTATTTATTATCCTTTATGATATATTGTTTTTTTTGTTTATCAAAATATCTATATCCAAGTTCAAATACTGTATCCTGAAATTTTTTGGTTTTGAATGGTTTTTTTCACTAAATGAAAAAATATACAAATATTCAATTGTGTCAATTGACTGAAAATACTTATATTTAATAGTAGCCTTAATTTGACCATTTGGCATGTTATTATATGTAGCAAAGGAATTTTTATATATCCTTTTTGAAGTTAATTCTTCTTGGGAAAAAGTTAATAGGGTAAATCTTAGAAATATTATTAATAAAACTAATTTCTTCATTGTAGAAATTTTTAATAAGAAAAGCCTAATTTAGGCTTTTCTTAACAAGTTACTTTAAATTACATTAATCCCACTGCCGCTTTAAGAATCCCCAAAATTAATGTTCCTAAAGCAACAGCATCTACACCGGAAATTGTTGTATGATTACAACCTGAAGGTTTTTCCGGATCAATTCTATCTCCAATGCAATTACAAGCAGTTTTTTTTCTATACTTACATTGACTACAATTTACTCCTGTGCAGCAGTTTTTTTCATAACACTGATACATGTGATATTCATCAAGACTTTGATCATATAACAAGTCAATACATAAGACTCGACTTTCTCCTAATGAATTAAATCCAATTGTTGAAATAAATGGAGTTTCATCTTCTGTATCAAGATAAACATCTGAAAATTCAACAATCTCTCCCTTATATTCTAAAAAATAAAATGTCATTACGTTTTCCCAGGCTTCACCTGGAATAATTATAAAGTCACCTTGAGCAACCACCATTATTGATTCATCAATAACTCTTGGTGAATTAGGATTTGTTTTTTCAATAATTTCCGTTTTACTTGTACATGAAGATACAATAACAAAGTATGCAAGTGCTGCTATTAAGATTACTGGAATTATATAAGTTAATTTTTTCATGATAATTTCAAATTTAAAAGTTAATTATGTAAGAATAAATTATTGCTACAATTAAATTATTCCATTTTTAATGGGAAAACAATACGATCGACTCACCCATGGCATCATATAATAAGATCCTTAAACTTAATCTTACAATTAAAAACTATTTCTGAAATATTGATAATTTGTAATCAGTTATTTAATTATATTTGCACCCCAATGCAAAAGCCACAAAATTAAGCTGATAGCTATTGTAAGAGGAGTTGTTATTTTGTTATTTTGGAATTTGAAATTTAAAATATTCGGGGTGTAGCGCAGTCCGGTTAGCGCACCTGCTTTGGGAGCAGGGGGTCGGAGGTTCGAATCCTCTCACCCCGACAAAACGAATATGGAAAGCGGATTTCATATTGCGAATTTCATTAATAATTAATCCGAAATCGACAATCCACAATCTGCAATTAAAGGGTCCCGTAGCTCAGCTGGATAGAGCAACAGCCTTCTAAGCTGTGGGTCGAAGGTTCGAATCCTTCCGGGATCGCAATAAGAAGAAATCCTCCGAAGTTATTCGGAAAAATTTTTATTTTGAAAAATAGCCAAACGTGTTTGAGCAATTTTGAGAAATAAAAATTTACTTTGCGATAGCAAAGGGGATTTATTTTTTGACTTTCGATCCTAAAAGGATGTGAAACAATCCTTCCGGGATCGCAAAATAATAAAAAGCTTTCAGGATAGATATCACTTTTTCCTTTGTCCTTTAAACTTTTTACTTCATTCCACCTGCCCAGGTGGCGGAATTGGTAGACGCGCCAGGTTGAGGGCCTGGTGTCCGTTACGGACGTAGGGGTTCGACTCCCCTCTTGGGCACTCTAATCCAGCTAGATATTGCAGGATTTAATATTTTCAGATAATCAGCTTAGCTGACAAATTATTTTTATTATTTCCCTTCAAGTGTAAATATTTCCTATTCAATAATTAACAGAAAGCTTTCTCTTTATGTGTATTTTTGCAGTTTGATTTGACAAAGGATAGAAAGTTTAACGATAGAAAATTTACAAATGTTTAATAATGGCTTAGCATTAATACATAAAACCCCTGAAAGCCTTTGCCATCAGGGGATTTGTTGCTTTTAACGTGGGCCCAGTAGGACTCGAACCTACGACCAATAGATTATGAGTCTACTGCTCTAACCAACTGAGCTATGGGCCCTTAAAATTGGAGTGTGCAAAGATAGGGATGAATATGAATTTTTAATTGGATAGTGTGAAGAAAATTAGTGAAATAGTGTTCGACTTTGGTGGTGTTTTTTATGATATCGACTTTATTCGGCTTAAAAAAGCATTCGAAGAATTGCAGATTCCTGAGCAGCTTTGGGAAAACAAACAAAATAATATTTTTATCCAATTCGAAAAAGGGGAAATGGATGCTCAAAAATTCCTGGATATTTTACAATTAGCCTCACCCATTGAACCTTCTATTGATGTAATTAAGTCAGCGTTTTGTTCTATTTTGGTGGGCATGCCAGTTGAAAATGTCAGGTATTTAAGACGTTTTACTAAACATTATTCCTGCTATTTGCTCTCTAATACCAATGAAATCCATTACGAATATTTTCATAGTGAGATCATCAATAATCTTCAAACTAGAGAATTTTATAATTCATTTAAGAAAGAATACTATTCACATATCATGAAAATGAGAAAGCCTGAATCAGAGATTTTTGAAGCGGTAATACAGGACAATAGCCTGAATCCTGAAAGCACTCTTTTTGTTGATGATATGGAAGAAAATATTGTTACAGCCCGAAAAATTGGATTCCAGACCTTTCATTTTGGTAAAGAAGGAAAATGGTCAGAATTGATCAATCAATTTAATATTCAAGTATGAGGATGAAAAAATATACACTGGCATTAAGTCTAATTTTAATTATAAACTTGGGATGCATGAAAATGAAGGAAAAAGTGGATTTGATAATTTACAATGCAAAAATTTATACAGTAGACAGTTCATTCTCAATCGCTGAATCATTTGCAATAAATGATGGGAAATTCATTGCAGTAGGGACCACAAAGGAAGTATCGGAAAAATATTATTCTGAACAGGCAATTGACATGCAAGGCCAGGTAATATATCCGGGCTTTATCGATGGACATTGTCATTTTTACGGTTATGGTTCCTATAAAAATTCAGTTGATTTAAAGAATGTTAAATCTGAAGAAGAACTTCTTCAAAGAGTAGTTGAATATTCTGAAAACAATGAGTCAGTATGGATCAGGGGTCGTGGATGGGATCAGAATATCTGGGAAAGCAAAGAATTTCCAGGCAATGAAAAACTAAATGAATTATTTCCGGATCGTCCTGTTTTATTAATCCGGGTGGATGGACATGCTGTTCTGGTCAACCAGGCAGCCATGGATTTAGTGAATCCGGATGCTGACCAAATTGAAGATTATTTGGTGCTGCAAGATGGTGAATTCAGGGGTGTGTTAATAGATAATGGCGCTGATATTTTTAAAGATTCGGCAGCACGATTAAGCTCTGAAGAAATAACGAAAGCCTTATTGATTGCCCAGAAAGATTGTTTTGAAGTGGGATTAACCAGTGTAAGTGATGCTGGTTTGGATCAGGAAGTTGTGCAGGTGATAGTGGATTTAAACAAAGCAGATACTTTGCACATGAGGATTTATGCCATGTTAAATCCCAATGAAGAAAATAAGCAATTTGTAATGGAGAATGGCATTTATCAAACAGATCAACTTCATATATGTTCTATTAAGCTTTATGCCGATGGTGCACTTGGTTCAAGAGGAGGCTGTTTGCTGGACCCATATGCAGATGATAAAAATAACTCGGGATTGATTCTTCATGATAAAGATTACTATACCGATTATTGCGAATTTGCCTATGACCATAGTTACCAGGTTTGTACCCATGCCATTGGCGATTCTGCAAACCGTTTTGTATTGGATCTTTATGCTGATTTTTTAGGAACTAAAAATGACTTAAGATGGCGGATCGAACATGCCCAGACAGTCCACGAAAATGATTTCCATAAATTTGCAGATTACAGTATCATTCCCAGTGTCCAGCCGACTCATGCCACCTCAGATATGGGATGGGTTGGAAAAAGATTGGGTGAAGACCGCATAAAAAATGCCTATGCTTATAAACGCTTAATGCAGCAAAACGGCTGGATCTCCAGTGGAAGTGATTTTCCGGTTGAATCAATAAACCCTGTTTTTGGCTTTTATTCTGCCATTGCAAGAAAAGATCAGCAGGGAAATCCTGAACATGGATTTCAGATGGATAATGCTTTAACAAGAGAAGAGGCACTTAAGGCAATGACCATTTGGGCTGCAAAGGCAAATTTTGAAGAAGAAATCAAAGGAAGCATTGAAAAAGGCAAATGGGCAGATTTTGTGGTGGTTGACAGGGATATTATGACAGCGGATGAATCCCGAATTGTCAACACACAAGTGTTAAATACCTATTTATCTGGAAGGGAAGTGTATACCTTTGAAAAATAATATTAGCTGGATATTTGCTAAATAAGCTTCATGACTAAACACTTTTTATTATTTTCAATTAGTATAATTCTTGGGATAAGTAACCTCTTTTCTCAGGATATTAAATTTTCAGTTCCTGATAAAATCAAAGGGAAAACAGTGTTTACCGAAGTGTTGGGAAAGCATAAGGGCTATTATTTTGTGGTACGTTATGATAAAAAAGCCAACCAAAACTTCCTTTTTGAAAAATACAATGTAGATCTGAGAGTCGTCAGAAACCATGAATTTAACATCGAAAGCGGGACAAATGTAGAAGATATTCAATTAATGAATGGTCAGATTTTCTTTTTCTATTCCGAATACTCGCGCCAGGATAAGCTGCACAAATTGTATTGTGATGTATATGATGAGACCTTTAACCAGGTAGATAAGGAAAACCTGATCGCAACTACATCCGTTAGCCCGACTAATAGCAATACCTTTAAAATAGCCTATGATAAAATTTATCATCAGTTGCTCGTATTATATGCTGAAGATATCGTAAAAAATAAGATTAAATTTATCATCCTGGAGTTGGATGAAATGCTCAATAATATTCATAGAGTTCAAACGATTCTGAATTATGAAAGAGAATTCAGTATAGACAAAATCAAACTTTTCAATCATAAGTTTACTGCACTTATCCGCTCAAAATCAACTAGTATATTGAAAGGGAATAAAGAATTAATCGACTTTTTTTATTATGATCTGGCCAATGATATTCGTAGAATTAGACAACTGGATTTCGATAGTGGAAAATTTGAAAATGTAATTTATCGCTATGATATCATGCATGATGCCTATTTGTTCGCTGGCTTTTATAGTCATATAAAGCAAGAGTATGTAACAGGCCTTGGAATACTCAGGTATTTCATTGAAAAGGATTCCATGCACCTGACGACACTGCCTTTTTCGGATGAGATGTTGCTTTCCATTTCAGGAAAGTATGATGCCAACGGGATCCTGAATTATTATCCAAAGGGATTAATATTGCGTGACGATGGTGGCTTTGTATTAATCAGTGAGTATTACAGCATTCAAAAAGAATTGCAAAATAACTATTACGCGATGAATAATACCTATGTCAAATATTATTATCATTTCAGTGATATTATGATCATTTCCATCGATGCAGAAGGTCATATTGATTGGAATAAGATTATTCGAAAAGACCAAAACAGCATGAATGATGATGGGTATTATTCCTCTTTTTCTTATGCCAGTGTATCTAATAAAATTGTGATCCTCTTCAATGACTTTTCAAGATCCAAATGGAATTTGCTTTACAATGTGATTATGCCTGATGGAGAAATTGATTTCGAAGTATTGGTGAATGGTAATAATTTTAATGGCTCTTTTATTCCAAGACAGGCCAGGCAGGTTGGTTTATTTGAAATGATGATTCCCGCATTGGATCAAAAAAAAGGTTTTAGTTTGCTGAAAATAACCATCAACTAAAAAGACCATCACTCTATTGGAGCAATGGTCTTTATAATAAAATAAGAAGATATTAACTTAATCACATCCCGTATCTAAATCAGCTGGTTTGGAAAATTCCGGGTTTGTTATAAAATCATGATCAGTAAAGGTTTTCAGGAATGCCAGCAAATCGGCTTTCTCACTTTCAGTAAGCTGGGTTCCTCCAAATGCTACATATTTCATCAGGGGATCAATAGTTTGAGAATAATGTACACCTTCGCTGTAATGGTCAATCACTTCTTCCAGGGTTTTAAAACGTCCATCATGCATGTAAGGACCCGTTAATTCTATATTGATCAGGGTGGTGGCTTTATAGCGGCCGATGTCCATGTTGTCTTTTGTATAGCCGTATCGGTCTCCCGGATCACTGAAAACAGTATCCAATCCATTGTTGTAAAAATTATTGGTCGTTAATAATACGGGATCTCCATGGCAATGGAAACAGTCTGCCGCTTCTGACATGTACAATTGGTAGCCATTTAATTCCTGGGGAGTCAAAGTGGTTTCATGCCGGACCCATTGATGAAACTTTGAATTGGAAGAGACCAGTGTCCTGACAAATTGGGCAATGGCTTTGCTGATTCTCTCATAGGTGACATCTTCAGTACCAAATGCGGCTTTGAACATGGGAGGATAAATAGCAATGCTTTTAATCATATCTACGGTTTTCTGAGGACTGCCATTCATTTCATGGGGTGCAGCAATGCCCATCCAGACTAAAGATTCAAGGTTTGTCATATTATAGGGTTGTTCTGCAGGAATCCCGTACGGTGCTGCCCCCAGTGCCGGATTGCTGCGATTAACCTTTCCATTCCACAAATAACCGTTCTGGTTAAAAACCAAATTGATCATAGGCAACATGAAGTGGGGAGTAGGCTTTCCGTCAGGATATCCTGTGCTGGGTATGCCCCGGGGTTTGCCGCCCGGGAACCTGGGATCATCCATTCCACATTCAAAAGAATATTTCTGCTTGTGACAGGTGGCACAGGACATTTGCGAATCGCATTCAACTCGTCCGGATAAACGCCCGTCATAAAATAAATACCTCCCCAGTTTTACTCCTTCCACAGTGGTGGGATTGTTTGAAGGGATATATAATTCTGTTGGAAACCATTGACGACCATTAATTTTTAATGGAAATTCATAGGGAGTGGTTACGAAAGGATCCGGAGGATCAGGTGGATCCGGACATCCCGTTAAGGTGATTATAAATAATCCCAAAGCAAAAAGTTCAAAAAAATATTTCCATCCCTTTTTCATAACTAATAGTTTATATGAAGTTTACAAATCTTTTATTTCGCCAACAGTAAACACATCCTGCCCATTTTCTTTCACCATTTTCATGGCAGCCTGGTTTTCCATGATATCAGCTCCCTGTACATTGAAATCAAAATTATTTGGAGTTGAAAACCATTTATCCACGTTCATGATAATTTCAATTTGCTTTGTTTTATTTTCTTCTAATGTGAAAGAGGATGCTGCTAAATTTACTTCGAACCAATTTTGAACAAATACGTAAGAACTGTCTCCATTTGGAAGAATATTCGGATCCCAAACTTTCATTCTTATTCCAGTACTGTATTGTTTCTGGCCAACACCCAGGTGCAAATTAAATCCTCTCCTGAATTGATTGGTATCCTGCCAGAAACCATTCAGCTTCATATAATGATATCCTCCTTCATCACCTCCTAAATGATCAGGCCAAAACATTTGATTCTCAGGTGAGTTGACGAACATATAGGGTTCATTTTTCGATCCATTAATCCCAAATGTAAATGAAATATGATCATAAGTGGCTGTTCCTACAGTGTCCTCAATTTCCCACTCGAGAGTTGAAGGAATGTCAGTATCCACATAGTGATAAAAAGTCCAATCATCGAGCTTCAAGGTTCCTCCATTTGCTTTATGCAATGTCACATCTGTTATGAACCATTGTATTTGAGTTAATTCCCACAGATTCCCGGCAACATTATAATAAGTAAGCTGATCATAAATGGCCTGTGATCCATTCACCTGATGATCAAACACTAATTTTATCTTTCCTGTTGGGGCAGGGGGAATAGGAGGATCAGGACATGCTGTTAAAGTGAGAATGAATATAGCGAGAGCTGATAATTTTAACAAATCAATAATAAATTTCTTCATAATAATTTTTTTTAATGACTCCATTATAATCTCTTAATTTTAGAATTGTATTTTAAATATGTATATAACCCCCTTTTCATTAGTTTCAAAGGTCGTAGAAAAGTAACCACCAAATACTATATTATTTTTTTGTTGTTCAGCAAAGTACTTAAAATACTTTCAGGTTGTCGAATTCATGCATAATTTGTAAATTTGAAAAAACTGTATTAGGCCTAAAGATAAAACTGTGATATTAACGAAAAACAGGATTTTAGAAGAAATAGAAAATAAAAATATACTGATTGAACCCTTCAGGGAGGAATGTTTAGGCTTGAATTCATATGATATACACCTGTCAAGGCATTTACTGACATTCAATGAAAGAGTTCTGGATGCAAAAACGAAAAATCCCATGGAGGAAGTGATCATTCAAAAAGGAGGTTTGGTTTTAACTCCGGGAATATTTTACCTGGGAGTTTCAGAAGAATATACTGAAACACCAAAGCATGTGCCTTTTCTTGAAGGTATCACCAGTGCATCCCGACTCGGGATAATCATTAATCCTTCGTCTGGTAAGGGAAGTATTGGACATTGTAATACCTGGACAATAGAAATTTCAGTTATTCAGCCGGTGCGGATTTACCATGGTATGCCCATAGCTCAATTACTTTTTTTGAATGTGGATGGTTCAGTGGATGAATCCTATTCCAAACTGAAAACTGCAAAATACAGTTCAAGATCGATTAAACCCACCGAATCGATGATGTGGAAGAATGAATTTTAAGAAAGCCATGCCGACAAATCTCTTCCGGTCAGTTCAGCTGTAGCCATGATATCTTCCTGATAAAAATCCAATAGGTAGTTTCTGTCATTAGGCAGAAGCATCGGAACTTCTTCCTGGCTGAAATACACTTCTTTAAGCTTGTGCTTCCATCTGTCTGGCAGGAATTTAATAAGGGACATACCTAATCCACTTTGGTACAGGAATTTATTCAGCATCCTGCTTTTAGGGATTTTCGCCACATTGTATTTTTCTTCCGGATTGATATTAATTGGTTCGATCTCCAGAAATTGGCAAATATCAGATATGATTTGCTGTGGATTATTGTTCAGATCTTCATTCAGGTACACACGGATTTGATGAGGATTAAAGGTTTTGAAATACCTTTTCAACTGTTGGTTATATAAACCCAATTCAAGGTATAGTTTCGAAATACCCCATCCTTTTTCTTTTTGATTGAGATCTTCTTCAATTGCTGCTTTAAAGCTTTTGGTCGAATAGCCAAATCGCAAGGCCATTAGATAATGTGAAAAAGCTCGTTCTACAGGATTTCTCAGTATGGCAATTATCTTCGAATCCCTGTTGAATTCGTGTATTTTTTTTGCTGCTTCATCAGAAAATAAATAAGTAGTGCTGCATTCTCCAATGGCAGTTTCATCCCTGACGGCTTCAAACAATTGGAAATAATGTGTCTCATTTCTCACAAATGATAAATGCAACTCTCGCAAGGGCTTGGTATTGAAATATTTATCACCAGCCATTTCGGTTTGCTTTCTGTAATCTGATTTAAAACTTTCTGGTGTGATATCCACAGAAAAATAATTAGGTTCTTTGATGGGACTAAAATAAATACCCGGGTGTTGGTCAAGGTATTTATACAATGATGTGGTACCTGCTTTTGCAGCACCAATGATGAAGAAATTGGGTTTATTCGGCATCGATTTTATTGATCATAAATGGATAAGTCAAAAATCCATGATGTTTATAAATGTAATATATCGCAATAATATTCCAGATAACCGTACTGGAAAGGGTGGCTATTGCACCTCCTGTTATACCATATTTTGGAATGAGCAGGCTGTTTAAAACAATATTGATAAATGCTCCGACCAGCAAAATATTTTGACCGGTTTTTTCGTAGTTGGTCATGTTCAAAATATACATGGTGGAACCCGAAACTGCATTGAATATTTGTCCGCAGGAAAGTATGATCAAAGGAATTATACCTTGTTCGAATTCAGCTCCAAATAATCCCATTAAAAAAGCAGGAAATAATATAATAATAAGAAATACAGGTAGAGAAAGCACTGTATTAATCAATGTGGTCTGTTTAACGATTCTTCGCAATCCCTTCATATTCTTATTTGAATAGAGTTCAGCAAATTTCGGTGCTGCAATACTATTTACTGCAGCCAGTGCTATTGTATTCAATGCAGCAATTTTAACAGCAATAGTATAAATACCCACATCTGCTTCTGAACGGAAGGCCCCGATCATTAAAATGTCGGTCCAGTTCATAATTAAAAACAATGAATTTGTCAATAACATGGGAAACGCAACTTGAAGCATGCTGGGCACGGACATTGTGTCTTTGTTTTTTGACAAAGCGGGAAGTTTCTTTTCCTCTGTACGAAACAGGAATAAGCTAATAAACGCCATGAAAATCAAGGCATAAAGTATAGACTGAACCAGGAAATTAATATCTTCATTCAAAAAGGATACTGAGAGCAAAATAAGTAGAATAATAATGTAAATACTTCCATTTTGTAAAAAAGAGAACAGACCAATTTTTTTTAAAGCCCGAAGGGATTCAGCATTATAACTCATGACTGACATGGGAATAATGGAAAGACCAATAATCCGGATCAGGTTCGCCATATTAGTATTGTCAAAAAACAAATCACTTATCTGCTTGCTAAAGGCAAAAAAGAGCATACTTATAAAAATACTTGCTATCAGAACCAGTGCCAGTCCTTTTCGATGGAGATTCTTGCTGTTTGCTCCCTGGTGATTGCTCACATCAGCTGCTATAAAACGAACAATGGCTGTATCAAGCCCGATTCTTCCTAATACAGCTCCAAGCATTAAAATCGTCCAGCATAAAGAAAAAATGCCTTGTTTTTCTGCACCATAAATCCTGGAGATAATAAGAAAAAAAACATAACCCATTAAAATTCCAAGCAGTTTAAATATCAAAGCTATAGATCCACCCCTAAAAATCTCTGTCAGGTTAAGGTCTTTACGAACTGAGTCAAGTATTTTCAAAACTTAGCTGATCTTATTTAATGGATTAAGGACAAAGATACTTACTCAAATTGGAATTGTATTTTTCAATGAAGGATATGATGAAGAAGAAAAAAAGGATAGTCCATTTCTCAATTTCCAGGAAGAATATATTCATTGGCAATTGAATAATAAGTATTTAGCTTTTGGTGAATTGTGATTTAAACTGTATTCTTTTGATTAGTTTCAAGCAATTGCCTGGCCGCTTCAAACGGACTAATTTCACTACTTAATACTTGCTTTTCAAATTTTTTCAATGATTTTTTAATTCGATTATCCTCGAAAAATTGTCTTTTAAGTTCAGCATTAAGTGTTTCGTAAAACCAGTATTTTGCCTGATCTTTTCGTTGTATGTTGAAATAATTATTCTTTTTGATCAAATCCTCGTATTTCCTGATCTGTTCCCAGACCAGGTCTAACCTGCTTCCATTCCTGGCGGAGCAATATTCGACAGCAGGAGTCCATCCGGATGGAGTGGGCGGAAAAAGATGAAGAGCATTGAGTAAATCACGCTGCGATAATTTAACCTTTTCTATCCGGTTATCATCCGCTTTGTTGATAACGATCAGATCAGCTAATTCCATGATTCCACGCTTAATTCCTTGTATTTCATCTCCCGCCCCCGGCAACATGAGCAAAAGAAACAAGTCCACCATTGAATGAACAGCTGTTTCAGACTGTCCGACTCCTACAGTTTCAATAAAAATGGTATCATAACCGGCCGCTTCACATAGCAAAATGCTTTCTCTTGTTTTACGCGCCACGCCACCTAAAGTTCCGGCAGAGGGTGAGGGCCTAATAAACGCTTGTTCATGAAGTGCCAGCTTCTCCATTCGCGTTTTATCCCCTAATATGCTTCCCTTGCTTCTATCAGAACTAGGATCTATGGCTAAAACAGCTATTTTTTTACCTTTATTGATCAAGTCTAATCCAAAAGACTCAATAAAAGTGCTTTTCCCCACCCCCGGAATTCCAGTAATTCCTACTCTTAATGAATTACCCGAGTAAGGAAGGCATTTCTCAATAATTCTCTGTGCTATTTCATGCTGGTCAGCCAGTGAACTTTCAACCAAAGTAATAGCCCGACCCAATATCATTCGATCCCCCTTCAGAATTCCGTCCATGTATTTTGCAAGCGGGAGGTTTTCAGCTTTTTTATAAATCCCTTTTCTGATAGCATCTGTATTCAAAGAAGAAGGTTTTTCAACCCCTTTGTTAATGGATAGTCCTTTGGGTTTATTTGCTCTCATACTTTAGTCAGTCTCTGCTTTTCTTAAAATATGAAGCATGTCTTTTTCAAGACTTATAATCGGGGACTCAATGATTCGTCCAATTTCCTGTTCTTTTTTGTAGAATATGAAAGTAGGAACTAAAACCACATCCAGATCTTCTATTGAAAATGAAACCGCTTCTTTTTGAGTGTTAACGCCAATAATGGTGTAATTTTCTTCAGGAAAATGAAGGTAGTCCAGGATACTGAAAAAATGAGGCAGTTGTTCCTGGCTATCGTGACACCAGGTACCCAGGACAATTTTTATTTTCAGGTCTTTTAACAGGGGTTTCAGGCTATCGATCACGGCCTTGTCGGATGCCACTTTGTAGGTTTTGTATTTAGGTATAAACCAATCCTGGTAAGAATCTTCCAGGAAAGCACTTCGAGTACACAAACCAACCAGTATTTCTTCATGAGTTTTATTATTAGTCATTTTGCGGTTGTAATTTTGGCTATATACTTCCCTGGCTGATACGAAAACCAGAAGAATGGTTATACCCGCCAAAAGAATTTTACTCATTATGATGGATTGTTTAACAAATTTATAAAAAGCTGCACAAATACATCAGGCAACTTATGAACCATAATAACAAAAAGCCATTTACGATAAGAAGGAATTATCATAAATGACTTGTTGACGAAAGGCAAAATCATTTATATGATCTCCATGCTCTGAAAAATATCAGTGAGCAGAGGAAAACCGGTATACTCATAATGGCCTGAAAGGTGAATATATATTCCAGGGCTATGACTTTATAGAGTTCAGTTATTAAGAGGAGGGATGCCATAACCAGCATGAAAGTATAGCCCTTTATTCCCATGAATGAAAGAATAAAATGCTTTTTATTATTCATCTTGAAAATACGTTCAAGGTATTTAAATGTCGTTCTCCTGAAGATTATAAAATAAATAAGTAATCCTGTCGGAATGGCTATCCCCAATCGAATTGCCAGGGCTGTATTGTTAAAAATAATATTTGATATTCCACTAATAATAAGAAATCCGCTGGTGCCCAACCAGGCCATACCGGCAACAAAAAGCAAGCCTCTTTTTGTTACGTATGGAATATATTTATTTAAATTATCCATAGCTTTATATGTATAATTTACCAGGACTATACAAACATCAAAGCACACACAATTCAGTCAATTAAATTGTTGTTCAGCTGTTGTTTAGGGGCGATATGTAAGTATTTCTTAAGTGAAGAGAATCAATCCTAGTAAAAAATTACCATATAACATTATTAAGTTCAACCAAAACCAAAGAATTAACATTTCCCTCCATTAAAAGACATCAGGCACACATTAATTCAACTCTAAGATAATTTAAATAGGAAGAAATCCCAAAAATGTGAGCAACAAATATATATTTGTATTAGATATGATCTAAGTTAAGGCTCGGACAAATGAGTTTAAAACAAGCTTAATTGTCCGGATTCATCCACTTCTGGTTTTTGTTTATGTGGCTTTTTCGCGCTTTTCTTTTTCTCTTTGGCGGGTGGACTTTTTTTCGTTTTATTTTTACTTACAGCTTCAGGATTTTTTATTGTCTGCTTCATTTTCTTTGCAGGCACAGCTGCTTTTTTTTCTTCCTGCTTAACTGTAGTGCTTGCATCTTTTTGCTTTTCTGCTTTTGTTTTCCCGGGAGCGGTAATTATTAGAGGCTCTTCAATTTTTTTATCATTTATTTTTTCAACAGTAGCTTCTTTTGATTCTATCTCATTTTCTTCTTCCTCATAAACCAGATCGATGACCTTTACTGAAACTACTTTATGGCTGCTGATTTTTTTGCCAACTGCTTTCCAACCCATCAATTCGACAAATTCGCTGAGTTCCAGAGTGTCAGATTTTTTATCTCCGCTTTTCTTTTCAATGAAAGTAGATTTAATAATGATCTTATCAGCATCTGAGATAACCGAAAGTTTTGATTTTTTGTGTCCACTGATAAACTTAAAAGGGGTATTGGTTCTGGAGGTTTCTATCTTAAAGCGTTTTGCATAATAAATATTTGATGACCCATTCAAATAAACTGCTGTCAGGGGTCTGTCAGGTTTGAATTTATCGATATAAATGATTTTGTCAATATCATAATGATTGTTAACATCAAAAGCCTTCAACTCATAATATCCTTCATTCGAAATGGCAAGAACCAGGTCGTTTGGAGTAAAACTTCCAAGATGTCTGCCAATTTCTTTGGTGTTTAATTTGCCAATATATTCATCGTACCACACATCAATGCCAATGATATTCGTTTTATCCACCGATTTTTGAACTATTCGCCTGACCTGGTATTTTGTCAGAATATTTCCCTGCGAAGCTCTTCCTTTGATATCAATAGAGGCAAAATTGAAGTCGAATATTTTTTTTCGCGCTTTACTTCCCTGTGTCAGGTAAATGGTTATGGTTTCAGTTTCTCCCAGTGGATTAGAGGTGAAATAAATCACTTTGGAGCCGGGTGCTTTTTTCGTT
This sequence comes from Bacteroidota bacterium, assembly GCA_016776505.1. Lineage (GTDB taxonomy): Bacteria > Bacteroidota > Bacteroidia > CAILMK01 > JAAYUY01 > JABINZ01. The sequence continues at coordinate 6,912 of JADHTG010000003.1, read as the reverse complement.
AAATCATATTCTTTGTCACGAGTGATGGAGGTGACATTGAATCGTTTGACCATGGCTTTCTTGGTTTTACCATCTTTGTAAACAGCATTATAGGTCATCCGTTCGTCATCCTTTTTGAACACTTCCATGTGAATGATGTTTTTTCCTGCAAATACTTTTTCATCCACCCGCTGCACAGAATAAGTCCCGTCTTTTCTGAAACTGATGACATCATCCAGCTCTGAGCATTCGCCTATATTCTCTTCTTTCTTTAATCCGAAACCAAAGAAACCATCAGCCCGATTGACATATAATTTTTTGCTGGCGGCAACTACATTTTTTGCTTCAATGGTATCGAAGGCTCTTATTTCTGTTTTACGTTCCCTTCCTTTCCCGTATTTTTTAAGCAGTTTTTCAAAATAATTGATCGCAAAATCTATCAAATGATCCAAATCATATTTGACTTCTTCCAGGTCTTTCTCTATCTGAAGTATGATTTCATCAGCCTTAAAGGAATCATATTTTGAAATTCGTTTGATTTTAAGTTCTGTCAGTCGAATAATATCTTCTGTTGTAACGGCCCTTTTCAGATGTTTGATATGTGGTTTTAAACCTTCAGCTATGGTTTCGATGATGGACTCCCAGGTTTCGCTATCCTCAATTTTGCGGTAAATTTTATTTTCAATGAATATTTTTTCAAGAGATGCATAATGCCACCTGTTTAAGAGGTGATCATGCTTTATTTCAAGCTCTTTTTTTAATAATTCAACTGTCCGCCTGGTAGAATCTTCCAGTATTTCATTCACACCCAGGAATTTGGGTTTGTCGTCTTGAATGACACAGGCATTTGGGGAAATGGAAGTTTCACAACTCGTAAAAGCATAAAGCGCATCTATAGTCACATCCGGAGAAATGCCTTTCTGCAATTCGACAATGATCTCCACATCTTTAGCCGTATTATCAATTACCTGTTTGATCTTTATTTTCCCTTTTTCGTTGGCTTTTACAATAGAGTCAATGAGGGTGGAAGTGGTCACAGAATATGGTACATTCCGTATGGCAATTGTTTTTTTATCCAGGATTTCAATTTTTGATCGGATCCTTACTTTGCCGCCTCTTTTACCCTGGTTGTAATTGCTGAAATCTGCTAATCCATTAGTTGGAAAATCGGGATATATTTCATATTCCTTTTCTTTCAGTACTGCAATTGATGCCTTGATCAATTCATTGAAATTGTGAGGTAAAATGCGTGTTGAAAGACCGACAGCAATACCCTCTGCTCCTAATGATAATACCAATGGAAATTTGACAGGCAGGTTAATGGGTTCTTTTTTCCTTCCATCATAGGAAGATTGCCATTCAGTTGTTTCGGGATTAAATACCACTTCATGTGCAAAACTGGATAATCGGGCTTCTATATAGCGTGCAGCCGCTGCGCTATCTCCAGTGACCACATCTCCCCAGTTTCCCTGCGTATCTATGAGCAAGTCTTTTTGGCCGATGTTTACAATAGCATCAGATATGGATTGATCTCCATGAGGATGATATTGCATCGTATTGCCAATGATGTTTGCCACTTTATTGAACCGCCCGTCATCCGTTTCCTTCATGGCATGCAATATCCTTCTGTGAACCGGTTTTAAGCCATCATCAATGGCAGGAACAGCCCTTTCAAGAATTACATAGGATGCATAATCAAGGAACCAGTCTTTATAAAGACCTGAAACAGGTTTGACATCTGTTCCTTTTCTTTTAACTTCTTCCTGATCCGATGATATGTTATTCTCCTCGTCCATTGATTAATTGGCTAAAGTAGTCATTTTATTGCTCAAACAGCTTCCTTTATTTCCTCCTCAATAATATCTTTTTCCACTTTCAGGTTGGATATGATAAATTCCTGACGATTCGGTGTGTTTTTCCCCATATAGTAGCTCAGCAGGTTTTTGATGTCTTCCTGGTCCACTAATAAAACAGGTTCCAATCGCATTTTATTGCCAATAAACAGCTCAAATTCATTGGGGGAAATTTCCCCTAAACCTTTAAACCTGGTTATTTCCGGTTTGGCACCAAGCTTCTTCATAGCTTGTTGTTTCTCTTCATTCGAATAACAATATATTGTTTTTGATTTATTGCGAACGCGGAACAAGGGTGTTTCCAGGATATAAATATGTCCGTTTTTCACCAGATCAGAAAAGAATTGCAGAAAGAAGGTCAGTAGCAGCAAACGAATGTGCATTCCATCTACATCTGCATCCGTTGCAATCACAATGCGGTTATACCGCAATTCATCAATGCCATTCTCAATATTCAGCGCATGTTGCAACAGGTTGAATTCTTCATTTTCATACACCACATTTTTTTTCAAGCCGAAGGTGTTCAAAGGTTTCCCTCTTAAGCTGAATACGGCCTGGGTATCAATATCCCTGGATTTTGTAATGGAACCACTGGCAGAATCACCCTCCGTGATAAAGAGCGTTGTATCATATCTTTTTTCGTGATTTACATCATCGAAATGTACTTTGCAGTCTCTTAATTTCTTGTTGTGAAGGTTGGCTTTTTTTGCCCTCTCGTTGGCCAGTTTTTTTATTCCTGATATAGCTTTTCTTTCTTTCTCTGATTGGATAATACGTCTTTGCAATGTATCAGCAATAGCTGGATTTTTATGGAGGTAATCATCCAGTTCTTTTTTGATAAAATCATTGACAAAGGATTTAATGGTCTGACCTTCCGGTTCCATGTGTTGTGAACCCAGTTTAGTTTTGGTCTGAGATTCAAAAACAGGCTCAATAATTTTAATACTGACAGCCGAAATAATGGATGAACGAATGTCGGATGGATCAAATGTCTTTTTGTAAAACTCGCGGATTGTCTTAACGATGGCTTCTTTAAAAGACAATAAATGGGTTCCTCCTTGAGGAGTGAATTGACCATTTACAAATGAATAATATTCTTCTCCATATTGTTTGCCATGTGATAAGGCTACTTCGATATCATCCCCTTTGAGATGAATAATCGGGTATTCAAGATTTTCTTCATTGGTTTTACTACTCAATAAATCGTAAAGTCCATTTTCGGAATGAAATCTTTCTCCATTGTAATTGATAATTAATCCTGAATTGAGATAGGCATAATTCCAAAACAGTTTATTCAAATAGGCAGGGATATAGTTGTAATTTTCAAATATTTCATCATCCGGATTAAAAGTTACAATAGTGCCATCTGCCTTGTTGCAGTCAGTAATTTTATGGTCACTGACCAACTCTCCTTTTTCAAATTCTGCAATCTTGCATTTGTTGTCGCGTATTGATTCGATCTTGAACCTGCCCGATAATGCATTCACTGCTTTAGCGCCCACACCATTTAATCCAACCGCTTTTTTAAAGACTTTTGAATCATACTTTCCTCCTGTATTGATGCGGGATACACAATCCACTACACTACCCAAAGGAACTCCACGTCCATAATCACGAATGATAACTATATTATCTTCCACTGTTATGTCAATTTTTTTCCCATAGCCCATCACATATTCATCAATGGAATTGTCCACAACTTCTTTGACCAGTATATAAATGCCATCATCGCGGGATGATCCGTCTCCCTGTTTCCCAATATACATACCAGGACGCATCCGGATATGTTCACGCCAATCGAGGGATCTTATTGAATCTTCAGTATATAGGGTTTTAGACATATTAGCGTATATTATTGCTGCCGCAAAAATAGAAAAGTGAATGGATTAAAAAAGGCTGAATTAATCAACGAACTGTTGATAACCAAGTAAAGAAAACCCACTACTGATAAGAGTTTTGAAGCTTTTCTAAGAAAAAAGTACTAAAATACAACTAAATTTTATACGTTTTCGTCTTTCTTGCAATGATGACAATTTTGCAATAAGAGGTGATGGCATAAAACTTGTAAAATTTAATCAGCTATATAATAGGCAATAAATTCTAAATCTATGAAAGCCCTATCTTTAATTTTATCATTTCTTGCATTAAGCATGATGGTGAATGCACAAAACACCACCACAGTAGAATTTGAAAAATATATTCATGATTACGGGAATATCCATGAGGAGAATGGACCGGCCAGTTTTGATTTCAAATTTAAAAACGTGGGCAAAACCAAATACATTATTGATACTGTTGTAGCATCCTGCGGTTGCACAACCCCTGCCTATTCAAGGGATCCTGTGAAACCCGGAAAAACAGGATTTATTAGAGCCACCTATGACCCAACAAATCTGAGAGGTCCTTTTTCGAAGACAATTACTGTAAAAGGGAATAGCAAAGGAAAAATTACACTCACACTGAAGGGAAATGTATTCCCAAGACCCAGAACTGTCCTGGATGATTATCCTGCAGTGCTGGGAGCATTAAGGTTTAAAGTCAATAACGTGGTTTTAGGAGAAGTGTTTGAAAATGAAATTGATACGGGTTTTATGGAAATAATGAATCCGGGAAAAACACCCATTACAATTTCAAGCATCAGAATGCCGGATTGCATACGCACGCAACGCACACCTATCACGATCAATCCGGGTGAAAAGAAAACCATTGAAGTCTATTTCAGTGCATTTATCAATAAAGATTTAGGCTATGTTTTTGAAAGGATCTATCTGCAAACAGATGATGCTGTGATGCCTGAGAAAGAAATAATAGTGGTTGCAAACGTGAAAAAAAATATAAAAATACTAACTGAGGAGGAACTAAAGAATACAGGAAGAATTATTTTTGACAAAAAAGAAGTCGATTTTAAAACAGTTTCACCCGGAGAGATCAAAACAACGGAATTTAGATTTATGAATGTCGGTGAAGATCAGCTTGTAATTTATGAGACCAAAACAGATTGCAGTTGTACTGCAACAACCTTGGGGAAAATGAGATACGAGCCCAGAGAAGAAGGCAAAATAAGGGTCACTTTTAATAGCAAAGGAAAGAAAGGGAATGTTCAGCAAAGTGTTACAATCACAACAAATGACCCTAATAATCCGGAGGTTTTCTTATTGATCCGGGCACATGTTATTGAACCATCTAAAGAATAAATTATGCGCAAGGGATTTAATGTTCTGCTTATCGTATTAATTGCATTCGGATCAGGAATATTGGGTTCTGTTTTTTATCAGTATTTCGGGCAGAAAAACTTCATGGTGAATCATACTTTGGAGGAGGACATGCCAAATAGTTTTACAAGCGACAGGATTTCCAGGGAGTATGTAGATGTTCCAATCAATGCAGATTTTGTTAAAGCATCAAATGAAAGTCGTCCTGCAGTTGTTTTTATTAAATCAATTAAGGAGGGAACTAATCAAAGTTATTCTTTTCGGGATATGTTCTTCAATTTTTTTAGTGAACGAGGTCCTTCAATTTCATCAGGCTCAGGTGTGATTATTTCCCACGATGGCTATATAGTAACCAATCATCATGTCATCAAAAACTCTGACAGAATTGAGGTGGTTGTCAATAATCGGAAAAAAAATTACAAGGCAGAAATAATAGGAGTTGATCCGTCATCAGATTTAGCACTGATAAAAATCCATGTTGAAAATCTCCCTTATATAGAGTTTTCCAATTCTGACCTCGTTGAAGTGGGTGAATGGGTGCTTGCTGTTGGAAATCCATTTAATCTTTCTTCCACTGTCACATCCGGAATAGTGAGTGCAAAGGGGAGGAATATAAATATATCAAAAGATAATTTCCCTATAGAATCATTTATCCAGACTGATGCAGCTATTAATCCTGGCAATAGCGGGGGTGCATTAGTGAACCTGAGTGGAAAATTGGTAGGAATCAACTCAGCGATTATTTCCCGTACAGGCTCTTATGCAGGTTATGGGTTTGCCATTCCTTCTAACATTGTTGTGAAAATCATCAACGACCTCAAGGAATTTGGACTGGTTCAGCGGGCTTTTATTGAAGCTGAAGTAACAGATATTGACGAACAATTGGCAAGTAAACTGGGTGATGAAAATATCACCGGTGTGTATGTAGCAAAAATTGTTGCCGGAGGCAATGCAGAAATCGCTGGTTTGAAAATAGAAGATGTGATTATACGGTTTAACGAAGCAAAAGTAAAAGACAGGGCAGGATTTGATGAACATTTAGCCTACATGAGGCCTGGAGACAATACAAAACTGGAAGTTCTGCGCTCAGCCAAGATCAAAAAATTGGACATCTTATTGGTTAACTCTGAAGGAGATGCTGAATTGCTTAAAAACACTTCTATTAAATCGGAAAAATTGGGTGCTTCCTTCAAATCACTTTCAAAAATTGATAAGCAATACTTTGGGATCGACTATGGCGTCAAAATAAGCAATATCAGTGCTGGCATGATGAAGGACATGAATTTGCCCAATGATTTTATTATTCTTCTTGTAAACAACCAGAAATTCAGTGAAGCCAAAGAACTGGTCAGGGTGCTCGAAAACACCAAAGGTTGGATCAGTGTGAAAGGCATTACACCTGAAGGATGGATTATTACACGTTCCATTAAAGTCTATTAAATTCCAAATCTCAATTCTCAAATAAATCTCAAATTCCAAACATAACAAAACGGAAACATTAATAAACAGACCTGGTTTTGCTATTTGAGCATTGCTATTTGTTATTTGTTTGCTATTTGTTATTTGTTTTTTGAGATTTCTTCAGCCGGCAATCCCATTTTCCGTGCATAACTTAGACCTTAAAATCTCATCATCTGGTTATCTTTGCTCCATCAAATAAGCAGTAATATTTGCAAAATAAAAGGATATGATCATTTTTTTCAAAGGGATTGATAACAAGGTATTTGTTGTTGAATGTGAAGATTGGCTGAGTGAAGAAGAGGCAAAAAGACTGTGCTGGTTATTTGGCGAAGCCGAAATATTACTTCAGCAAAAACTGCAAGGTTATTTTGTGGGCCCAAGGAAAGAAATGATCACCCCCTGGAGTA
>JADHTG010000128.1 GCA_016776505.1 Bacteroidota bacterium | reverse complement strand
TGGCCGTTCCGGCTACCATCTTCCAATACAAGCCCTTCGCCTGCCAGGATTCCGTTTCTGTATTCAATCGCCTGGATGATCTGACCTTCAGGAGAAAACTCTATCCTGATTCCTTCCCGAATTCCATTCCGGTAAAGTGTTGTGGATTTGACTTTTCCATCGGTGTAATACTCTTTTTCAACTTCAAGCTTTTGTATCTCTGCCGCTTCGGGCTGCAGGATGTCGTCAATGTATTTTTCGATACTGATCAGATCTCCTTTTTTCGAATACTTCTTAAAATATCCGTTTTTCTTGTCGTTTTTGAATACTCCTTCCAGTTTATATTTTCCATTATCCCAGAAACTGATCCACTTTCCCTGTTTTCGGTTGTATTTATCCAGGCGATTGATCTTGGTTCTGTCAACAATAAATCCCTTTTTATATTCTGTAATCGTGATTATTTTCCCATCGCGAGAGTACTCTTTGCCTATTCCTTGCTCCAATCCCTTAACAAACGGAATATCCATTTTTTTCCAGCCTTGAATATTGTAATATTCTGTATATCCGTTTTTTATATCGTTAATGTAGTTCTCGTATATGGTTTCTCTGTCAAGCCAGGAGGTTTTCACTCCATTCCGTTTCCCATTTTTATAAGTAATCTCCAGGATCTGTTTTCCATCCGGATTGAAAAATTTCCAGATACTGTCTAATTCAAAATTTTTTCGGTTTCCTTCTGATTTTAATATTCCATTCTCATAATAGGATTTCCAATAATCATTTGGTTGTCCGTTTTGCATCGTCCCTTCGCTGGAAAGGCTGCCGTTGGGATAAAAAAATTGTTGCAATCCTTTCGGCTTTGTTGTATCCTGACAAATAGCACAAGCTAATGGGTAGAAAATCACCAGAAATAATATGACCAATTGCTTTCTCCGTATCATCATTGTGATAATTGCAGCATTTTTAATACGGGTTTTTTTGCTTTTTCCAATAGTCGTTTTTCTAAGATTATTTCAGGCTTTTCGTTTTCAAGCGCCGCCAGGACCTTCTCCAATGTATTTTTCTTCATATACGGACAATCGTTGCATGAACATGTCTCGTCCGTTGGCACAATGAAAAATTCCTTTTCCGGAGAAGCCTTCTTCATTGCATGCAAAATGCCTGTTTCGGTTGCAACGATAAACTTTTCTGAGGGATCCTGTTTAGAAAAGTTCAATAGGCTTGTTGTAGAACCAACAAAATCAGCCAATTCCAAAACAACAGCTTTGCATTCGGGATGAGCAATGAGTTTCGCATCCGGATGGGCTTTCTTCAAATCAATGATTGCTTCTGTATTGATGATATCATGAACTTCACATGTTCCATTCCAGAGAACCATTTTTCTCCCTGTAATATTATTAATATAATTTCCAAGGTTCTTATCCGGTGCAAAAATCAATTTTTGGTCTTCTGGAAACGAATTTACTACTTTGACAGCATTACTGGAAGTACAGATAATGTCTGATAGTGCCTTGATCTGTGCAGAACAATTAATATAAGAAATAACGATGTGGTCGGGATGTTCTTTTTTAAATTTTTTAAATTCCGCGGGAGGACATGAATCTGCTAGCGAACAACCTGCTTCAAGGTCGGGAAGAATTACCTTTTTACCTGGATTTAAAATCTTGGCTGTTTCTGCCATAAAGTGAACTCCGGCAAACAGAATAATTTCAGCATCTGTTTCATGAGCATGTTGAGCAAGCGCAAGGCTATCTCCAACAAAATCCGCAATATCCTGTATTTCTGATACTTGATAAAAATGAGCAAGGATAACAACGTTTTTTCTTTGTTGAATTTGTTTGATATTATCAATCAGTTTTTTTCTTGAAATTTTCATTTCTAATAATAATAGAAAAAGATCTTTTTATTTATTGTTATTATTAATAGGTGTTAGTTTGGTTAAAAGATTTTGATGAAAAAATTTTGTAAAGTGATTTATCATTTAATCTGAACAGGTTATTCACATTTAATAATTTTTAAAAGCCTATTTTATAGTTGATTAATCAATTTGACCTGAATGGTACTTTTCTAATTTGTTCATAAAAAAAACGCCTTAAACCTCAATTCCATTGTGAAGATAATTTGATAACAATGGATAAATTTTAGATAATACTCACTTTTCTTATGGCACACCCAAAAAGTGATATTTTATCAGAATTTTGTAACAAAGGTACACAGTTGTTAACATATTTTTGTTTAAAATTTAAAATTATGATTTCCAGCTAATCCGGATTACATAATGATTAACTTTGTCTGAAATTTATCAACAATGGTAAAAGCTGATGAAATTATTGCTATAGGGTGTGATCATGCCGGATTTGAGATGAAAGAGTACCTAAAAAAAGTGATAAACGGGTGGGGATTTGATCTAAAAGATTTTGGAACGTATTCTGATGAGAGCATGGATTATCCTGATCCGATTCATCCCGTGGCTTCAGCCATTGAAGAAGGATTATTTAAAAGAGGAATTATTATTTGCGGAAGCGGAAATGGAGCAGCGATGGTTGCAAACAAATATCCACATGTAAGGGCAGCGCTTTGCTGGCAACCGGAAATTGCAAAATTTGCCCGACTGCACAATGACGCTAATATTATTTCATTGCCGGCCAGGTTCATTACAAACAAAAAGGCAGTTGAAATTGCAAAACTTTTTTTACATACAGATTTTGAAGGGGGAAGGCATCAACGCAGGGTGAATAAGATCTCTGACAACATTCAATGTTAATCTGATGAATTATACAGCGCAGCGATTTCTGAATGATGCTCTACAAAAATCATTTGACAAAGAACACCGAAAACGAATTGAATTTAATATCGGAAGATATGATCTGGCTGTAAGCAATGGAAAACAGCAATACCGTGATCTGGAACTGGCCAAACGAAGAGCTGCAAACGCAAAGAACAAGACCATCAATAAACTTGATACTTATTTAACTGAATTTAAAAGAAATTTTGAGAAACGGGGAGGAACCGTACTTTGGGCTTCTGGAGAAAGAGACGCACAAAAAGAGATCATGCAGATCATTAAAAAAGCGAAAGCAAAAGTGATTGTTAAGCAAAAAAGCATGGTTTCAGAAGAGCTTCAGTTAAATGAGCTGTTTGAGAAAAACAAAAGGGAAGTTTTTGAAACCGATCTGGGAGAATATATTGTACAACTCGCTGGCGAAAAACCATATCACATTGTCACGCCTGCTATGCATAAATCTAAGGAAGATGTATCTGAATTGTTTCATCGGAAATTTGGATTGCCCGAAAACACTCCTCCCGAAGAGATCACAAAATTTGTCAGAGACAAATTGCGTAATGAGTTTATTCGTGCCGATGTTGGGATCACGGGGGCCAACTTTTTAATCGCAGATTGCGGGGCCGTCGCATTAACTGAAAACGAAGGAAACGGCCTTCTGTCTTTCGCTTTTCCAAAGATTCATATTGTCGTTGCCGGCATTGAGAGAATCATTTCATCCCTGGACGAGCTGAGTCTTTTTCTTCCATTACTTGCAACATATGGTACTGGGCAACATATTACAGCTTACAACAATATTTTATTTGGGCCAAAAAAAGAAAATGAACCAGACGGACCGGAAAAAATGTATATCATCCTGGTTGACAACAAGCGGACAGAGATCCTGAAATATCAGGAACAGCGGAAAGCACTTTCATGTATTAGATGCGGGGCCTGTTTGAATGAATGTCCGGTTTACCGGAATGTAGGAGGCTATACATATAATACTGTATATTCGGGTCCCATCGGCTCGGTTATATCACCGCACCTAAAAGGATTGCGCGATTATAATCATCTGAGCTTTGCATCTTCCCTCTGCGGGAAGTGTACAGAAGTCTGTCCGGTAAAAATACCACTTCACGAATTGCTTTTGCGAAATAGAAAAGAGGCCGTGTTAAGGGACTATAGTAGTTACAATTGGAGACGAATGATGAGAGGATGGAAATATACGATGCTACATCGCTGGACACTTGACAAGCCCGGCGCGGGAATTAAAAACAGAGCAATAGGCATGTTCGGAGCAAAAATGTGGGGCCCCCGCAGAACACTTCCTAAAGTAGCTAATAAAAACTTCAAAGAGCTCTGGAAAGATCGCCAGAGTGTCACTTAATATAACGGTTGAGAATTCGAAGGATCGAGCCTAAATAACTGCTTCCGAAAAGATTTAAATGAATTAACAAAGGGTAGAGATTGTAAATCTCAAGTCTCTCTTTCCAGCCTGGTTCCAGGGAATGATGAGTTTCGTATCCCAGATAAAAATCAGATGAAAATCCGCCGAAAAGTGTAGTCATGGCCAGATCTACTTCCCGATGACCATAATAGACAGCCGGATCAATCAAGCACGCCTCTCCTGCCTCCGAAACCATGTAATTGCCACTCCACAAATCGCCATGAAGAAGAGCAGGCTCACCCTTTGAAAGCAATCTGCTCAGGCGAACGAACAATTCATCAAATCGCTTTGTTGTTGAATACTCAAGTCGCCCCGAATCGCGAGCCAGAGCAACCTGTTTTTGTAGTCGCTCCTCAACAAAGAAATCAAACCAATCTTTGGATGGCGTGTTGCTCTGCGGAAGAGAGCCCATGTAATTATCATGATCAAGGCCATAAAAATCAGACGAATGGTCGTGAAGCCTGGCAAGAGATACACCAAAATGGAACATAAAGCGATCGATTTCTTTTTTGGAATCGATAAATTCAAGTAGCAGGTAAGTGTATGTGGTCAATGTGTTTTCAGTAACGACATCCGGAACACGCAATTCACTTGCCTGTTGCAACAAACGAAGGCCCTGAGACTCTTTTTCAAACATGGAAGTAAATTTTTCTGCCAAATTGTATTTCAAACAAAACGTGCCGGAAGAAGTATCAATTTTACATGTTTGATTGATATCACCACCTGTAAGATAACTGACCGAATGAATGGTGAAATTCGTGTCTCCCTGTGAGTGGAAACAGTCGCCAAGGGAAGAAATTATTTCGTCGGGAATCATTAAATCAGATACTGATGACGTACAGAAACCTTGCGGCTAAAGACCCGTTCCAGGCCAAATAAGAGTATCCCGGAACCAATCACAGCCAGCGCGATAGAA
>JADHTG010000048.1 GCA_016776505.1 Bacteroidota bacterium | reverse complement strand
GAAGCATTAAAGAAGCAAAAAGAATGAGGACTTTTTCCAGGGTGATCTGGAGGTCGTTGTTGGCGGTAGCTGTAATTGCTGTTTTCATGGTTTCTATCAATAAGTTGTACCATAATATATACAAAGCAATCTCCAAAATCACAAAGAGCAGATAATCAGGCATATAAAAATTTGGTATATTTGTAAACAGTCTTATTATAAGAAAATAATCTAAAAATAAGAAAAAATACATAAATAGGAATAAATTATAAAAACAAGAATTGAAAAGTAATTGCTTTTTGTCGTCTGAAAGCTATATACATAGTGGGTTTCAGCTGTTACTCAAATGTACTTAACAAAACTTTATGTTCATCTCTTTTTGAGAAATGAATTAATAATGAATTTTAATTATATCATAAAAGCTTGTAAATCAGCGATTAATGATTTTCGACTTAATTAGCATTTATCTGGCATAATGTTAGACAAATATTTCATCAGAAGCCTTACTTTTGCTAGTGAATGGCATTTTAATTGTGATTATTTTACGTAAATTATTTTTATGCGGAAAATTTCCTATTTATTATTCATATTTCTACTTGTTCTTTTTTCTTGTAAACGGGATGAACCAATTGTTATAGATGATCATGTAACTACCCCATTTAAACTGCCAAATCCACGATATTTTCCTACAGAATTGAATATTCCTGCAGATAATCCTATGACAGTTGAGGGTGTTAAGTTGGGTCGATACCTCTATTATGATGGTCGTTTGAATGGCCGTTTTCATTGCGACTCCATGCAATCTTGCTATAGTTGTCACCAGCAGGAAAGAGGATTTGTTAGCAAGAATTCCAGTGGGAAAGGGATAGGTGTTAAAGGAATCATATCGCCCCATACGGTTATGCCTCATGTTAATTTAGTTTATCGGTCAGAGCCTACTTTCGCCTGGGCTGGTGGATTAGCCACACTGGAGGATGTGGTCAAAATAGTTTTTAGCCTGGATTTCGAATTTGCCACCACACATGAAATTGCAGTCGAAACCATCAACAGCATATCCATTTATCCTCCCATGTTTAAAGACGCGTTTGGAACTGAAGAAATTACGATTGACAGAATAGCAAAAGCAATAGCTCAATTTGTTCGAACCATGATTTCCTATAACTCACGTTTCGATCAGTTTGTGAGACATGAAATCAACCTGACGCCTGCGGAAATTAGAGGTTATGAGCTTTTCATGTCAGAGAAAGCAGATTGTTTTCATTGTCACGGGGAACCTGCATTACTTACAGGATCCCTTTTTATGAACAATGCAAAGGACAGCCTATTTGCCGGGGATGATGATCGCTTTTCAGTGACCGGAGATCCTGCTGACTATGGAAAATATTTCACGCCTAGCTTAAGGAATGTGGCCTTACGCAACGCCTTTATGCATGACGGCAGGTTCAAAAGTCTTGAAGAAGTAATTGACCATTACAGTCATGGTTTGGTCAATTCACCTTATGTCGATCCATTGATGAAATATGTGGCCTTTGGAGGAACGCAATTAACGGAAAGTGAAAAAGCAGATTTACTGGCTTTTTTGAATACATTCACCGATGACCAGTTTATTAATAATCCGGATTTCTCCAAGCCTCCCGATTTAAAAACAGGTTGCCCGGATTAGGGCCCTTGTTTATCCTTAATTTTCAGAATCTTCCTGTTTATACATTCTTAAAGGAAAACAATTCTTAATGATTATTTTTTATAAATCCAGTAAGCAGGATTTTGCTTATCCGGGGGTTGATCTCCATGTAGTTTCCAGATTTGAAGCTCAATTTCAGTTTTGCCACTGTTCTGGTCGTAGCGTATTTTACCTAATTTGAACTTGGTCGTGATTTGCTCTCCTGCTTTCACATACACTAAATCCAGGTTAGTATAAACTGTAAAGAACAAACCATGATTCACAAGTACTGAATTACCTGCTCCCGGAATGGGAATAATATTCGTTACTGTTCCGTTAAATATAACCCTGGCATCTGTTCCTTTTGGACAAATAAATTTAATTCCATTGTTTATGACTACAACACCTTTTAAAGTTGGATGTTCATGTTTTCCATAGGTCTCACTTATGATCCCTTTTTCAATTGGCCAGGGAAGTTTTCCTTTATTGTTTACAAAATCTTGTGATAATAGTGCTGCTTCAGGGGTTAATTCAAATGCTCCGCTTTTGGTTTTTTTCTTATTTTTTTCAATTTCAGCAAGAATCATTTTTTCAATTTTCTTATTTAATTCATTCCTGATTCTTTCTTTCTTTATCAATTCTTTTTTCAGTTTGGCTTTTTCTTTTTTAAGATTGCCGAGTAATTTAGCCTGACCGGCTTTATCATTTACCAGGTTTTCTTTTTCATTATTCTGGATATTTAACAGCTTCAGCTGTTCCTGTTTCTTGACCTCCAGTTCAGCTAGTTTTTTCTCAATATTAGCTTTGGTTTCAAGAATCAGCTCCATTTGTTTTTTCCTGAACCTGCTATAGTTTTGAAGAAGTTTTAAGCGCTTGTAGGATTGATTAAAAGATTCCACTGAAAGGATAAATCCCAGTTTATTGTAATTATTGCGGGTTTTATAAGCAAACCTGACCATATTTGTATATTCGGCTTTTAATATCTCCAGGTCTTTATTCATGGATGCAATGATGTCCCTCGTATCTGATATTTCTTCATTCAGATATTTGAGTTCCTGCCGAACCGTATGGATCAGGGATTCCCTGGTTTCGATTTGCACATTCAACACATTCAGGTAGTCAAGGGATTTCTTCTCTTTTAATCCTGTTTCTGCTATCAGTTTTTTAGTAAGCTCAATTTCTTTTTCTTTTTGCCTACGTTGCCTTTCGAGTTCAGCTTTGCTTTGAGCAAAACTAAAAGCCGAAAGACCAAGCATGAGCAGACATGCAGTGATATAACTAATTAGCTTTTTGATAGTTATTTGGGATGTCGGTGTTTATATTTACAGATTGATTAAAATAAATTTTATAATAATTCAGTTTAAAATAGTTTTCTTCAGGCAAAAATAATTTCCCTTCGATAATTTTAGGAATAGTTTTATCCTCATGTGTGATTTTCTCCCGATACGAAAGATCCGCATTCCAGGTGTCCTTTAAATCCTTTAAAGCATATCCTGATAGTTCTGAAGCTTCCATCTGGATATAGGTTTTTCGGTAATATCCATCCTCCTTTCCATTAAAAATTAAGTATGGACTTTCGCGGGTAATATCTACAAAATCAGAGAGATCGAATAATAAATTCCCACACAATAAATTTTCAAGCTGGAGATAATTGATGCCGGGAATACCAATTAATTTGGGGAAGGCACTCATTGGATATTGATAATATCGTTTGTTAAACCGATCAATGGCTACTGCTTCATATTTGGTGAGGTAGAAATAGCCCACCTCAAGACCCAGCATAACGGCTACAGATCCCCAAATAATACTATCGTTAATTATTTTAAGATTTAAAGTGGCTGCTTGATTTATTCCCTGCCCTTTGAATTGAACCCTTGCTTTGGCTGCCATTGTATTGAATTCCAGTTGAGAATCTTCAACTGTTTTAATGACTTTTCTTACATTCCCTGAAATTTTCCCTTCATGAAGCAGTTTCCTGCTTTTGCATGACTGGAATAACAATAGCACCATTAGCCATATAAGATATTTACTATTCATACAACTTTTTATCTGCAATTTTTTTATCAATAAATTCTGAGACAGAGCCTTTTCTTTTAGCTTTTTGCCAGTGTCTCAATGCGTCATCCTGCAGACCCAGTTTGTAGCAAGTATCCCCCAGGTGTTCAAGTATATCTGCATCCCATGGTTTTAACTCCAGAGCTTTTTCGATGTATTCTTTTGCCAGAGTATAATCTCCTGTTAAATACAGTATCCATCCATATGTATCAAGATATGCCGGGTTCTCAGGCTCAATTTCGAGACTTTTGGTGGACATTTTTTTTGCTTTTTCAAGCTTTTCTTTTCGTAAAGAGAGGTAATAAGCATAATTGTTCAATACAAATGGATCAATCGTATCGATTTCAAGCGCTTTTTCAAAATATTTATCTGAGTTTGTATATTCCTTCAGACTGTTATACACTTCTCCCAGGCTGGTGTAAAACTGATAATATAACCACTTGTCTTTTATTACATAATCCAAACCTTGTTTCAGCAGATTTTCAGCATTCCTGTTGTTTTGTTGCCGCATGTTTGCCATCCCATTAAACAGGTAGATCTCCGGGCTTGTCGGGAAATAGTCAAGAGCTTCATCAGCATATCCTTTAGCAGATTCATAATTGCCTCTTTGCAATTCAAATCCGATCACTTTTTTCCATAGTTCCAGGATATTCTTTTCCATTTCAAGGGCAGTTTTAAAATCAAGTATCGCCAGATCATCTTCCTTTAAACTACTATACACATCTCCCCTGAAAGTAAATGCCCTTGGATTATCTCCATGAGTGCTCACCATGAGATCAGCCAGTTTTAATACAGTTTCCTTGTTCGAATCATTAATGTCTTTATTCAGGTAGTTCAAAACCAGGAAAGTCAGTTTGGTTTGCACATCCAGTTTCGGGTTTGCAATGGCCTTGAAAGCCATTTCAGTTCCCTCTTTTTCCTTCTTATTTCGCAGGTAATAATCTGCAATGATCAAGTGAGCGGTTCCATCCAGGGGATTGATCGCTATGATCTTATGATATAATTCCACCACTTTGTATTCATGTCCATTGGCAATGTATAAATCAATTAAAAGCCGGATGAAATCGGTATTTTCAGGATAGGCATTAATTAGTTTCTCCAGTTCTTCAATGGCCTTCTCAGGCTTATTTAAACTCAAATAAATATTCTTTTTCTGGACAGAAAGCTGCTCATTAATACCAAGCTGGGCTTCTATTCCGTCATAAAGTTTAAGTGCCTTGACGGGCTGATTATCCAGCAGATATAGATTTGCCAGGTTAATTTGGAGATTTAAATCAAATGATCGTTTCTTTACCAGAGATTCATAAACTTCTACAGCCTTATTAATTTTCCCCTGTTTTTGAAAAACATCTGAAAGCAAATAATAAAACCAAACATTTTCCTTTTCAATTGATGTTGCCTTTTCAAGTACTTTAGCAGCATCTGCATATTGTTGAGTCTTGTCATACATTTGTCCTAATTTATACAGGACAGCTGTATTATCAGGATCCATGTCAAGGCACTTTTGAAGTTTTGCTATTGCTTTTGCAGGGTTATTTTCAATAAGATCGGATTTTATTGCTTCCATATAAAGATTGTTGAAAGCAATTCTTTTCATGGATTTGTCTTCCACACTGGCTAACTGGAAAATAGGCAGCTGGCTCGAACTTTTATTCATCTTACAGGATGAAAGTCCGAATCCGAAAATCAAAACGACTAGGCTGATTAAAAATTTATTCATTCAATTTCATATTAGGCCCGCTTTCTGAGCCATTTGAACAGGCTCAAATAGCTTTTTAGTGGTGATCTTACTCTTCAATGATCTCTGAATAATCACCCATACTCACATTTTTACGGGACACTCCAAAATATTTAACGTGATTTCCAATCATGGAATTGTCCACTGAAGCATTCTTAATATGTGATTCGGCATATATAATACTATTGCTTACTTCTGAGTTTTCAATAATTGTGCCTTCACTGATCGAGACAAAAGGGCCAATTTTTGAGTTGCTGATTTTTACATCTTTACCTATGTAGCATGGACCTATAAAGTCAGTATTTTCCATTATAACGCTAGGATCAATCAGATTTCCATCCTCATTTAATCTCAGGATTTCTTTATTTGTGTCCACCATTGCATTTTTATTCCCGCAATCAAACCATCTATCTACTTGGGCTACTTTGAGCTTAAATCCTTTGTTTTTCAAGTTTTCAAGAGCATCCGTAAGCTGATATTCACCATTTACGGTCATTTTATTATCCAGGAGATAATCAATTTCATGTCGCAATGATTCACCGTCTTTAAAATAATAAATACCTATTATCGCCTGGTCAGATATCGCTTCTTTGGATTTTTCCACGAAACGAGTGATATACCCTTTTGTATCAGGAACCACCACCCCGAACTGGGAGGGATCTTCAATTTGTTTCGTCCAGATATAACCATCTGCCATCGGATCCAGCTGAAAATCTGCGCTGAACAAAGTGTCAGCGTAAGCAACCAAAACAGCTCCGTGCATACTTTCCCTGGCAAACCACAAAGCATGAGCTGTTCCCAATGCTTCAAACTGATAATAAATTTTTGATTGATAGCCCAGTGAAGCTGAAATTGAATGTAAAGTGGATTCTACCTTTTTTCCAAAATCGCCAATGACAAAAGAAACTTCATCCACTTTGCCATTCACTGTTTTCGCTAAATCCCTGATCAGACGTTCAACAATGGTTATTCCGGCTATTTCAAGCAATGGTTTGGGAGTAGTGAGCGTATGAGGTCTCATTCGAGTGCCTATGCCTGCCATGGGGATGATTATGTTCATTTTATTTGAAGTTAAAAGTTGAAAGTTAAAGGTTGTCCATACCTAAATAAGGTTGAACGTAAAATGATTGAAAGTTAAAAGTTTTAATATGTGAAAATAGATGACTTCCTGATATAAAAGAATTTAATGTAATGTAAATCAACAATATAACAATATAACAATTTGACAATTTAGCAATTTAACGATTTAACAATTCATTTAATCCCCGTATGGCCATAGCCTCCAGCTCCACGATCTGTTTCTGAAAGAATTTCCACTAAATCCCAATCCACCTTTTCATGTTTTGAAATGATCATTTGTGCAATACGAAGGCCATTTTCAATTACAAAATTTTTGTTCGAGAGATTCACTAAAAGCACCTTGATTTCGCCCCGATAGTCAGCATCTATGGTTCCGGGAGTATTTAAAATTGTAATTCCGAATTTATGAGCGTTTCCGCTTCGAGGTCTTATTTGAGCCTCGAATCCGGGAGGCAGTTCAATAAATAAACCGGTTGGGACCAGGAAGCGCTCCAAAGGTTCTAATGTTATTATTTCAGTGATATTAGCCCGCAAATCCATCCCTGCCGAATTGATAGTTTCATATGCTGGCAATGGGTGCTTTGAGCGATTAATAATCTGAACTTTCATGCAGTTTTATTATAAATGCAAATTTAGTGGAATTGAAATGGAATGTGGAATGGAAATATGGACAATGTTGTTATGGATATACAGATAGTTTGAATCAGTTGTTAAAAATGCATCATACTATTCAAATAACTCTTCAATTTCTTCGGGATTCATGCCTCTTAGTGGATTGTTAGTATTTATAAACTCATCCGCTAATCCCTTTTTTGATTTTTGAAGGTTCAGGATTTTTTCTTCGATGCTTTCTTTGGTGATGAATTTATAAGCAAATACTTTTTTGTCCTGTCCGATGCGATGTGCACGGTTAATGGCCTGGCTTTCCACTGCCGGATTCCACCAGGGATCAAGAATGAAAACATAATCTGCTGCAGTAAGATTAAGTCCAACCCCTCCGGCTTTAATACTCACTAAAAACAATCTGCTGTCAGGATCGTGCTGGAATTTTTCAACCAGTTTTTTTCTTTCATTTAATTTTGTGCGACCGCTTAGCATGAGATAAGGTGTGTTGGTTTTTTCATACTGTGCAACAAATAAATTCAGATGTTTTACGAAGGATGAATACAATAAAACTTTGTGTTCACCAGCCAACGCATTATCCATAAAGCGAAGGATTTCATTGAATTTACCAGAATCTTCCCGGTAATCGGCATCAACCAGCCCGGGATGATTGGCTATGAGTCGTAATTGCATCAAGGCTTTCAGTACGGCTATCATTTTCTTGCTGTATTCACCACTTTTGATATGTCCCAGTAAAAGATTCCTGATCTGTGATTTCTTTTTTTCGTAATAGCTGTATTGAGCATCTGTCATGCTGCAATAATGCACCTGTTCACTAAGAACAGGCAGATCTTGAGCAACTTCTGATTTTGTTCTTCGAAGTATAAAAGGCCCGATGAGTTTCTTCAGCTTTTCAGCTGCAAGTGGATCTTGCTTTTTCTCAATCTTATGTATGAATTCCTTTTTGAAGAATTTTTTATCACCCAGTAATCCAGGATTAATAAAACTCATTTGCGACCATAAATCTGACAGTGAATTTTGTATAGGTGTTCCGGTCAGGATGATTCGATGAGAGGCAGTTAGCTGCATCATGGCCTTAAATCCTTTAGAATCAGAATTTTTAATAAACTGACTTTCATCCAAAATCACACAGTGAAACGGATAATCTTTAAACAAATCAATATCGTTTCTCACCAGGCCATAAGAAGAAAGGATGATATCGAATTGCTTAAATGAGCGATTTGATTTCCTCCTATTATTTCCTTCGTGCATTAAAAAACGGAGTCCGGGGGTGAATTTTTTGATTTCATTAGCCCAGTTAAACATCAGGGATGTTGGCATTACAATCAGGGAAGTGCTCCTTTTGTTCCTTTCATCCAGGGAGGAGGAATTCTCCTGCTGATCTTTAGCAATTGAATTTTCTCTTGATTCCATGTTCTCCTTCTGCATTTGGATCAACATCAGGGCCTGTAGTGTTTTTCCAAGGCCCATATCATCAGCCAGGCAACAACCAAAATGTTGATGGATTAAGCTCTGCATCCAATGGAAACCGATCTCCTGGTAAGGTCTTAATTCAGCCTGAATGCTTAGTGGTAATTCATAATTATTTATGGATTCAATTGCGCTTAGTTTGAAAAACCTTTCTTTAAAATCACTATTAAATCCGGGAACCGTTTCGAGCACATTGAAAAACTGTTTTTTGATAAGTAGATTATCTTCCTTTTTTTCAGCAAAGGCCAGCACATCACGATATTGTTCAAACCATTCTTCAGGTAAAATGGCAATACTCCCATCCGGAAGCTTGTATTCCCGGATCTCGTTAATCAGATTTTTTCTTAAGCGTATAAAAGGTATTTCAAACTGATTAAATTGAACAACTGCATGCACATCAAACCAATCCGGTTTTTCATTGAAATGTAACTCCAACTTAATCTTACCCGTATAATAATTCACTTCTTCATCTGCCTGGATTATTTTAATTCCCTGTTTAAGTAATTGAGCTTCGTTTAAATTGAGATAATTCAAAATCCGATATAAACTATTTTTATGCAGCTCTTCGCCGGATTCAGGAATATAATCTGCTTTCTCAAGGCATTTTAGTCCGGAAGATTTAATGAAATTTTTAATTTTTGTTTCAAATTCAGGCTGACGGATAAATTTTGTAAAATGATAGTGGTTGCCCGAAATTTTAAGATCAATATAGCAAGAGTTGGTGTCGTTGGCATGTACAGTTTTCGGACCATAATCGAATGCTAGCTTAAGTACATATAATCCCTGCCTGTTCTTTTGGATGTGGAGCCCTGGTATGGGGTTTTTTGATGATTGCTGAATGCTAAAGCCGTGAGGATGAACTTCATATTTGCGGATGGAATTGTAAATGAAACTCTTAAAGTATTGCTTTTCCTTGTTTTTAGGTATAAGGACGAACTCTTTATTTATAAAAGGGTGTAGCTTTTTGGAATCTATTTCATCATCAAAATAATGAATTTGATTATCCAATAAAATAATGGCTGGCTTGGTACAAATCGTGTACAAATCCTTTTCAAACAGCTTGATCGGTTTTTTCCCGTTCCTGATACTCAAAAAATAGCTTAAGTCAGATTGATTTCTTGAAAAATTAAATATGATTTCAGTTTTATTTTTCAGGAATTTTAATGCCTGATCCTGTATATGTTCTTTTTTCGATCCTTTAAAATAAAGAGGAATTTTAGTGGTGATCAGAAGCGAATAGATGGCCAATAATCTTTTTTCTATGTAGGGTCGTATTTGATCATGGAGTTTTTTATTATCTGTCTTCTGAATAAATTCATAAAACTTGAGCACTTTATTATGAAATCTTCTGACAATCTGTTCTTCAGCGTATTGATCAATTAACTCTATAATCTTTCTATCCTGGTTGCTCACATCATATAGTTCTGTTCTTAGGTTATGGGAGTTGACTTTGTTAAATGAAAGGCTGAATGAGCTGTCATGATTCAGTTTTATAGCAAAGGCTTCGAATAGATTTCCAAGATAGGGATGAATGCTGAATGCATAAACCAATCGATATGTAGGTTTTTTAACTGACAAAAAAATTGATAGATTATTGTTTTCCCTGAATTTTCAGGAATCTACTTCTTTATAAAACCTTGTAAAATACCTCTTAAATTTTTATTAAGGAAATAGAAAATGGAGAAGATCAGAACAACAGCTAATCCTTTACAACTCAAGGATAATAATGAATTCCATTTGGATGAGATAAAGAATAGGTCAAAATAGTGTGTCAGGATGATTATGATAAGGCTTAATACAATTAAAAACAGGATGTTAAGTATATTACTTGGAGCTTTCTTTACAAATTCTCTCAATGCTATTTTTAAATATCTCCACAATATAAACATGTTTATTGTAAACGCCAATGAGGAAGCCAGGGCAATTCCTGCATGACCCAGATCAGTTGTTTTAACAAGCAAAAGAGCAAAAGCAATATTGAGTATAGCCCCTAAAATAGAGATGTTCAGAGCATATTTGTTTTTATCAAATAATGACAATACTCTTTTGAAATAACCAACCAGGCTCATGGGTAACAGTCCAATGGCGTACATGGAAAAAGCGGCAGTGGTAAGCTGTAGGGCATAACTGTCAAATTTCCCTCTCTGGTAAACAAGATTAACCAATTCAGGGGCAGAAATGATCAACAGGGCAGTAAGGGGAATAAAAAGCAAGAGATATAAGCTCATTCCCTTAAAGAACGCGGAGTTAAACTGGCTGTACTCCTTTGTGGCCTTCATGCGGTTAAGCTCAGGATTTATTCCGCGGGTTATGGGAAGGGAGAGTATGGCAAACGGCAATTGATAAAGCCTGGCAGCATAAAAAAGTGAAGAAGTTGATCCTGCAATTAGTGTAGCTGCGAAAAAACGCCCAAATACTTCCTGTGTTTTATCGAATAATGCATTCCATGTGATTAATTTGCTTTCTCTCTTTATGCTTGTAAAGTTTTGCTGATCAGATTTCAGTTTAAATCCTGCATATTTAAGATGCGTTTTCTTCCTGAATTTTTTATTGAATATAAAAGGGAATTGAATGCACATCTGAAGAAATGCTCCAGCCACATACCCCACTGCAATAGAATATCCACCGATGATTGGATACAAGCTATAAATGCTTACTATCACTCCAACACTCAACATGGCAGGAGCCAGTCCAAAAATCCAGTTTCTGTGAAAAAAATTAAGTAAACTCCCCAGAAAAGCTGCCACTCCAATAAAGATAGTAAATGGCAATATAATCAGGATTAATTGCAAACTAAGTTCATAATCAAAGCTTTTGTCATTAAATATGAATCCAAAAAACTGTGGAAATGAATCTTTAAGGGAGAAGAAAAGGGGAATGACCAGGTAAAGCAGAAATGTAACTATCATCAATGCCAGGAAAAACCAGTTAAATACAACGGATAAATAATTCCACGATCTGGCTTTATCGCCTTTATCATAAATAGTTTTAAAAGGAGGCATAAACGCTCTCTCAACCATGTCTTCACCCAAAACCTGGCGAAAAAGGTTTGGGAAAATAAGAGCAAGTGTAAAGGCATCAGCTATGCGCCCTGTTCCAAAAAAGGAAGCAACAACAATTTCGCGGATAAAACCAAAAAGCCTTGAAAATAAGGTCCCGGTAAATATTTTCAGGATATTTTTTAACATCAATGCCTGATATCTATATCAAAACTAATTGAGATAACGAAATTAAAGGAGAAAAGTTATTGACAGCAAATCACCCTTTCTGGTGGTAGGTGGTTTTTTTTAAAACCAATAAGCGACAACATGAATACTTAATAAAATGATTATTCATGTCTTAAAGCATCAATAGGATCCAGGCGCGCGGCTTTTACAGCAGGATAATAACCTGCGCTTACGCCCACTAAAATGCTGGTAATTACCGCAAATAGTACCCATCCCCAGGGGATTACAAATTCACTTCCCATTTTACTGGCAAAAACATTTCCTATAATAATGCCGAAAAGAATTCCGAATACTGAACCAATCTGGCTTACAATCAGGGCTTCCGAAAGAAATTGTCTCTTAATATCATTGATTGTTGCCCCGAGTGCTTTCATGGTTCCAATTTCCCGTATTCGTTCTTTAACAGAAACCAGCATAATATTCATAAGAGCCACGGCTGAACTAACGAGTGTTATTAAGCTGATAATAAGTGTAACTATAGTGATGGCACGTAGTTGTTTTGTAATGATGTTGATCAGGCTGTCACTCTTTTGAATATCAAAGTTATTTTCATCCTTTGGTTTCAATTGCCTGACCATTCTGAAAATAGCAATTGCTTCATTTACTGCTGCATCCAACTTATCATAACTGCCAACCTGTATGGTTAAAGTATAGGATTCGTCCTGTGAAGGGAAATTTTTACGAGCTGCATTCAAGGGTACGATAAAAATATAATCATAGGACATACCAAATGTAGCGCCTTTTTCCTCTAACACACCAATCACTTTGTATTTTCCCGAGCCCGAACTAACTACCTTGCCTATAGCTTCAGCACTACCAAATAGTTCTCTTTTTAATCCGCTCCCAAGAATAACCACATTGGCTCCAAATTGTGTTTCTATATGGTTAAAATTTCTACCTGTTTCAATGTTCAGGGACGAACTGGTAAAATAGTTCTCATCTGTGCCAATAACCCTGATCCTGGGATTTGTTTTATTCGATTTATATTTGATCACGGCACTTTGAGTAGGTGAGTAATTAGCCGATACGCTTGCCTGGAATTGATATCTTTCTTTGAATATCCTGATATCTCTGTAGCTGATTTTAGGAAATTGAACAGGTCTTCCATGTTCGGAAGCAAAATAATTAATATCGCTGATTGAGAAACTGTTAGAACCCAATTGAGAAAAATTATTTAACAAGGAACTTTTTAAGCCATCAATAGCCGTTAGCATGCCAACGAGTGACATAATTCCAAAAACGATCACCAGAATTGTCAGGATACTCCTTAACATATTTCCCTGTACATATCGCAAGGCTAAAGAAAAATTCTCGAATCGTATAAGTTTATAAATAAAGGTATTCTTCATAAAAAAGAAATCATAATGGATACCAATTTAAGTATTTTATGCGTTAAGTTTAATGAATTAATTTATTTCCCAAAGGATTGTTTAAGAAAGTTCTAAATAGTTATTATTTAAGAATGGATTACTTTTGCAGTAGAATTTTATGATATGGATTTTATCAGTGAGTTGTTAAAAATATGTATTCCGGCTTTGATCGTATTTTTTACTGCTTTTATATTGATCAGGTTATTTCTGAAAAATGAAACAGAAAAGCGATTGATTGAAAGCAAGGCCCAGGTGACTAAAGAAACCACCATGCTTCGCCTACAGGCTTATGAAAGGATGATCTTATTTCTGGAGAGAATAGATCCGTCTTCCATGGTTATGCGAATGGATAAAAACAAAATCAGTGCTTCAAATTTTCACTTGCAGTTACTGGCTACAATCAGGACGGAGTTTGAACATAATTTGGCCCAGCAACTATATATTTCAAATGAAAGCTGGCAGAAGGTGATTAATACGAAAGAAGAGATTATCAAACAGATCAACCTGGCTAAAGGCAAAATGAAGGAAAACGACAGTGCTTTGGATCTGACAAAAATAATTATTGCCAACTCAACGACTGTAAGAGCATTAATAATATCTTCCATATCCATGTTGAAGAAAGAAGCATCTCAACTTTTCTAGAATCATGTATAGTTAAATTCCTGAAGCTGGTGAATGTAATAAAATTTTCCACGCGATTTATTTTTGCTTTAAGCCTGCTATATCTGTTCTGCTCATGCAGGCAATTTGCACTACAACAGGTTGAGGGAGAATCCATTGCAATAATTCATCCTGGAGAGGAGGATAATCACATTGCTGAAATGATCAAGCCCTATCGGGATAGCCTGTCTGTAACCATGGGCGAAATTATTGGTGTATCAGCTATGGAAATGAAAAAAGGTTTCCCTGAAGGATTGCTTGGGAATTTCGTGGCCAACCTCATGCTTGAGATGACCAATAATCAGATGGCAGATAAAGTTGATTTTGCTTTTACTAATAATGGAGGATTGCGATCTGTATTACCCCAGGGAAATGTAAGCTTGCGCAATATCTACGAACTGATGCCATTTGAAAATGAAATAATTATTCTGAATATGGATTATGGCCAGCTGCAACAATTGTTTGAATACATTGGGACGGGTCAGGAACTGGCAGTTTCAGGAATACGATTAGAGTTCAAAAACGATCAAATAATTACTGCCACAATCAATGATATGAGAATAGATCCTGGAAAAACATACCGGGTTGCCACAATCGACTACCTGGCAAATGGCGGAAGTGGAATGTCTTTTCTTGAAAATGTGGTTAAAAGAGAACTAATAGGTATCAGATTGAGAGATATGATCATTGATTACATTAAATTGAAGCAATCAATGAAAGAATTGATTTCTGCCAAGCTGGACGAAAGGATCAAAATCAATGAATAGAAGAGATTTTATTAAATATACATACGCATCCGGAATTGGATTAGCAGCATTGACTTCTGTTCCTTTACAATTAATTGCGAAGCAAGGTGTTAGAAAAATATCTATTCTGCATACCAATGATTTGCATAGCCGTATTGATCCCTTTCCGATGGATGGAAGTAAATACCAAGGATTGGGAGGATTTGCAAAAAGAGCCTCATTAATTAATAAAATCAGGACTGAAGAAGAGCATGTTTTATTGTTGGATGCAGGGGATATTTTACAAGGTACACCCTATTTTAATTTCTTTCAGGGAGAGCTGGAGCTTAAATTGATGTCGGAAATGAAATATGATGCAGCAACCTTTGGCAACCACGATTTTGATGCTGGTATTGATCGTTTATCGCAGCTTGCAGATATAGCAACTTTTCCTTTTATTTCTTCTAATTATGATTTCTCTTCCACCTCAATGGATAATAAATCAATTAATAATAAGATATTTAAATTTGACGGAATTCGAGTTGGAATCTATGGATTGGGAATTGAACTGGATGGCTTGGTGCCTGATAATCTATACAGGAATACTGTCTACATGGATCCGCTCAGAACAGCTTTGAAAGAGGAGGAGATGTTGAAAACTCAAATGAAATGTGATCTTATTATTTGTTTATCTCACTTGGGCTTTGAATATGAATCACATAAAATAAGTGACATTACAATCGGAACAAATACAAACTGTACCGATTTGATAATAGGAGGCCATACACATAGCTTTCTGTCAGAACCAAGAATTGTTCAAAACCTACAAAGAAAGAACTGTCGTATATTTCAGGTAGGTTGGGGAGGTATTAATCTCGGTCGGGTGGATTTCTTTTTCAATGCTGAAAAAAAGAAAATTTTTACTCTAGCGTCCTCATTTACTATTTCTTAAAAATTTTTAGAAAAATTTGTTCATATTAATTTCGCATTCGTTGATATTTTTATGAACTTTATATCCGTTAGAAAAGTTATCCACATTTCTTATTTCGCAAAAATTATGAGTGAGAAACACATTGAGTATTGGGAGAAATGTCTGGACATTATAAAAGATAATGTCAACATGCAAAGTTATAAAACATGGTTTAGCCCAATCACACCCGTGAAACAGGAGGGGAAAGTTCTCACCATCCAGGTACCAAGCCTGTTCTTTTATGAATGGCTTGAGGAACATTATGTGAATTTGATCAGACGTACTATAAAAAAAGTGATAGGGCAGGGTGCCAGGCTTGAATACAATATCATTGTTGAAAATAGTTCGGATTCAGGAAGCCAGAGAACCATCAATATGCCAGGTTCTCAAATTAATACAAATGAGGGAATGGAGGTTAGTATGCCTTTAAATATTTCCAACAGTATTAAAAATCCATTTATAATTCCCGGACTTAAGAAAGTCAAAGTTGATCCGCAGTTGAATGTGAATTTTATTTTTGATAAATACATAGAAGGAGAATGTAATCGACTGGCCAGATCTGCTGGTTTGGCAGTTGCTTCAAAACCCGGGGGAACAGCCTTTAATCCTTTGTTTATTTATGGCGGAGTGGGTTTGGGAAAAACTCACCTTGCACAGGCAATTGGCAATGAAATAAGAAATAGCTTTAAAAATAAGGTGGTTCTGTATGTATCTGCCGAGCAGTTTACAAATCAGTATGTTGAATCTGTGAGGAACAACATTGTGAATGATTTCCTGAATTTCTATCAATTAATTGATGTATTGATTGTGGATGATGTTCAGTTCCTGGCTAATAAAGAAAAAACCCAGGATATTTTCTTCCATATCTTTAATCACTTGCACCAGACTGAGAAGCAATTAATCCTGACCTCAGATACCCCTCCAAAAGACATGAAAGGATTGGAAGAACGCTTATTATCCAGATTCAAATGGGGGCTTTCTGCAGATATCCAAAAACCCGATTTTGAAACCCGTGTTGCTATACTTGAAAACAAAATGCATGCTGACGGAATAGAATTACCACGTGAAGTGGTTGAATATGTGGCGTATCATGTGAATACAAGTGTAAGAGAATTAGAAGGGGCCCTGATTTCCATGCTTGCCCAGGCATCCTTTAATAAAAAAGAAATCAATATCAATCTGGCGAAAGAAATTTTGAAGAATTTTATTAAGAAGACTTCAAAAGAATTGACCATTGAACACATACAGCGACTGGTTGGTGATCATCTTAGCATTACAGTGGAAGATATCAAATCAAAAACCAGGAAGAGGGAAATTGTGCAGGCCAGGCAAATCTCCATGTTCTTCTCCAAGAAACTGACAAATTCATCCTTATGTGTAATTGGAAAACATTTTGGAGGACGTGACCACAGCACCGTTATCCATGCATGTCAAACTGTGAATGACCTGAAAGATACAGATGTTGAATACAATAATAAGCTGAATGAGATACAGAAAATAATCAATATAAATTTAGGTTAGCCTAAACCTTATGCCAAATAAAAAAAGGGATTATCTATTAAAGACAATCCCTTTTCTGATTAATAATCAACAATTTATTTAATAAAGATATAATCAGTGCCAGCTGCGGCATGACAAGCAGCACAATTTGCTAATTTACCACGCATTGCAGAGCTTGTATCAGGAAGAACACCATTTGGGAATGTTGTATAATTAACTCCTGCATCAAATGGCATCATAACATATTCCCAATCGCCACCATCAGCAAAATATCCAGCTTCACGTTTGATCATAGCAAAAGTAACATTTAGGTTCGTTCTCACACCAGAAGAATCCATCCCGAATGTATGCTTTGTTATAATAGTTCCTTTTTCAACCGCATCTGCTTTATTGGCCAGATTAGTGTAAATATCTCTGAATGTGGAATCAGCAGGAAGGCTTGAACCATTGTGAGAAATGGTGGCATCTCCATATGGCTTCCCGGTAACATTTAATTCAAATGTATTTACAGCAGCATCTAAGTCAGCTTGTGTTGCAATAAATACAGCATCTGGATCATCTTTTTCACAAGAAATAAAGAATAAAGAGAATACAAATCCTGAAAATACAATAATGTAAGTACTAATTTTTTTCATTTTAAGAAATTTAAAGATTAAAATTATATTAGTAGAACTGGGTAAATTCACCGCAAATATAAAAAAGATATATGTTGAAAACAAATAAAATTAAATTAATCTAATTTAAATTAAAAATATATAGACCATAAATTATGACTGAAAACAAAAATATTCGGCTAAAGGATGGATGAAAATTTTCTGTAATACAACGAGAATTAGCCCACTGTTTCGTAATTTTGCGAAATACAAAAAAAAAGAAATGGATTATTCTTATGAACATATTAAACTTGCTCGATTTGCAAAGGCACTGGGGCATCCTGCCAGGGTGAAAATAATGGAAATACTTGCGAACCAATCCTGCTGTTACAGTGGTGATATGTTCGAGGAATTGCCGATTGCCCGTTCGACCCTGTCGCAACATTTAAAGGAATTAAAAGATTCAGGATTAATACAGGGTGAAATAGAACCTCCAAAAATCAAATATTGCGTAAATACAGAAAACTGGAATAAGGCAAAAAAACTCATCGGAGACTTTTTTATAGACAGAAAAACAAATTAATAGATAAAGTCAAGAATTTAAACAGCACACAATGGAATTGATCAGAACAAACATCAAAATTTTAGGCACAGCTTGTTCCAAATGCAAGACACTTGAAAATGAAACCATAGCTGCATTGGCAGAGCTTAATATTACTGCAACAGTACAAAAAGTTGATGATATTATAAAAATTATGAACTATGGAGTGATGAAAACGCCAGGTTTAGTGATTAATGAAAAAGTCGTGCTTAGCGGGAGAATTCCCAATAAGCAAGAGTTAAAGAAAATTATTCAGGAAAATATTTAAGGATTAATCATGAAAAATCTGATTATATTGCTAGTTACAATTCTCCTGTTTTCTTGTTCAAGTTCCAAAAAGGAAAAAGTTGAAGAAACAAATTTAGAAAATGATTATCTCCAAAGTGAAGCTTCTGTTGAGGAGCCCGATATTGCAGAGATCTATTATTTTCATGGAACAAGGAGATGCGCAAGCTGCAGGGCAGTATCAAAAGTTTCCCAGGGATTTACACTCGTTAATTACAAGGATGCGATTGAGAAAGGATTGGTTAAAGTAATTATGATTGATTTTGATCAGCCTGGTAATGAAGAATTGGTTGAGAAATTCCAGGTAACAAGATCGAGTTTATTCGTAAGGACGGTGAAAGACAAACACGAAAGCATTTACAACCTGACCGACATGGCATTTTTGAATGTAGACCTTCATCCTGAAAAAATAAGGGAAGCAATTAAAATGGAAATTGAAAAAGTTCTTTAATTTTTAAATACAATTAAAATGAAATTATTAATGATTGGCCTGATCAGCCTGTTGATGGGAATGCCTTCAAAAATTTTTGATAGCAATAGTGTCCAAAAAGGAGATGATCCCAAATTAAAAATCTATTATTTTCATGGTGAAAGAAGATGCTTTACCTGCAATTCAATAGAGAAACATACAAAGACAACATTAGACAGCTATTTTGCGAAAGAATTAGAAAAGGGTTTGATTACATATGAAGTGATCAATATTGATAAGGCAGAAAATAAAGCCATAGCTAAAAAATTCAATGTGGTTTCCTCATCCCTATTTATTGAGAAGAAAGTTGCAGCAGCTTATGAAAAGGTCAATCTGACCAATTTTGCTTTTTCAAATGGGAAAAATGAAGCAAAATATATTGCAGAGTTCAAGAAAAAACTGGATGAATTGTTAAAATAATCAAGCATGGAATTTTTACAAGCATGGCTTTCGAATGCTAATTTTCCAATTTTATCAGCTTTTTTACTGGGAATAATGATGGCTGTCAGTCCCTGTCCCCTGGCAACAAATATTACTGCCATTGCATTTATCAGTAAAGATATTGAAAACAAAAACAGGGTTTTTATCAGTGGTTTGATTTATACATTGGGAAGAGCAATAGCTTATACATCCCTGGGCTTGTTGTTCTTTTTTGGTGCATCGCAGTTTGAATTGGGAGGATTTTTTCAATCCTATGGTGAAAAAATACTCGGTCCATTATTAGTCATTATCGGGATTTTGATGTTAGATGTGATTCATATAAATTTTCCAGGGTTTGGAAGTCTGACAAAAAAATATGAAGAAAAAGGTGCAACTTCATACTGGAGTGTTTTGATCATTGGGATATTGTTCGCATTGGCTTTCTGTCCTTACAGTGGGGTACTTT
Organism: Bacteroidota bacterium; assembly: GCA_016776505.1. Taxonomy (GTDB): domain Bacteria; phylum Bacteroidota; class Bacteroidia; order CAILMK01; family JAAYUY01; genus JABINZ01. The sequence continues at coordinate 6,084 of JADHTG010000048.1, read as the reverse complement.
ACTTTGGTATGCTTATCCCCATGACCATTGTTTCTGCAAAGGGATTGTATTTACCCCTGGTATTTGCTTTTGCTACCGGGCTGCCTGTCATTATCGTAGCTTACCTGTTGGCATATACCATTTCAGGCATAGGTAACTTTTATAATAAAGTGAAAATATTTGAGAAGTGGTTCAGGAGGATTGTAGCTGTCTTGTTTATCGGTGTGGGGATTTATTACATTTTCTTGTTTTTTATTCGGTAAAAATTTAGAGATGGAGTGGAAGAAAGAAATCAAAATATTATTCTGGATCATCGCTCTTTTCCTTTTTGCATTTTTTCTTCCTTTGGAGAGTTTTCGTTTCAGGGAAGCAATTGCAGCTACGCTTGATCTGGTCAAATGGTATGCACGGGAGCATGTGATATTATGCTTGTTACCTGCGTTTTTTATTGCAGGTGTGATTTCGGTTTTTATCAGTCAGGCTTCGGTTTTAAAATATTTAGGGGCAAATGCCAAAAAATGGGTGGCTTATTCAGTGGCATCTGTTTCAGGAACTATTCTGGCTGTATGCAGTTGTACGATTTTACCATTATTTTCAAGTATTCATAAGAGAGGAGCCGGATTAGGCCCTGCCATTGCTTTTTTATATTCAGGTCCTGCTATAAACATCCTTGCTATTATTCTTACCGCAAGGATTTTAGGCTTTGAAATGGGAATAGCCAGGATTATCGGTGCTGTTGCTTTCGCTGTTGTTATTGGAATAGCTATGTCGTTAATTTATAGTAAGGAAGAAAAAGTAAAAGCTGAAGAACAGATGGACATTCAATCCATACCTGAAAAGCGACCTATGTGGCAAACAGCTTTTCATTTCTTTGTATTGGTACTTATACTTGTTTTTGCCAATTGGGGCAAACCTGCTGAAGGCGTTACAAGTGGAGGATGGTTTTGGATCTGGTCAAATAAATGGTTGATAACATCATTTTTTGCCTTGCTATTGGTGATTTCCCTGATATTTATTTTAAAAATAAGATGGTATTTTGTCTTAATTGTAACTATTGTAACTGCTGTTTCTGCTTTCTTTACCTCTGGCCCACTGGTGCCAATGGTTATAGCTATAGCAGGTTTGAGTATCATAACTTTAATTGATAAGCAGGACGATGAAAACAGGCAATGGACACTTTCGACCTGGGATTTTACGAAACAGATCATGCCTATGCTGGCCATCGGTGTTGTCATCGCTGGATTTCTTTTAGGATCAACACATGATGATACAGCAATGGCCGGTGTAATCCCCAATGATTGGATAGCCAAACTTGTGGGAGGTAATTCCATATTTTCAAATTTCTTTGCTTCTATTGTTGGAGCATTCATGTATTTTGCTACCCTAACCGAGGTGCCTATCCTTCAAGGATTAATAGCTGCCGGTATGGGGAAGGGACCTGCCTTGGCGTTATTGCTTGCCGGACCCTCGTTATCATTGCCCAATATGTTGGTGATAAGGGGTGTTATCGGTACACAGAAAACGATAGTCTACGTTGTTTTGGTAGTGGTCATGGCCACTATTTCAGGATTAATTTATGGAGGTTTATTTTAATAATCAATAAAAATAAAAACGATGAAAAAGTCAATTTTGGTAATTAGTTCATTTTTAGTGATTTTATCCCTTAATCTCAAAGCACAAACCAATAGTGTTAAAGCTGAAGTGTTGTATTTTAAAGCTAATCTGGCCTGTTGTCAGGCAAAGGCCTGCAATGCACTTGAAGGAGATATCAGGTCAGTTGTTGAAAAGCTATATCCTTCAGGAGATGTAGTTATTAAGGTCATACGTCTTGCTGATCCTGCAAATAAAGCTCTTGTTGAAAAATTTAGTGCCAAATCACAGACTGTTGTTATTGTCTCCAAAAACAAGAAAACAGAAAAGACAGTTGATGTTTCTGAGATAATCAGAAATTATTCTACAAATAAGGATAGAGCAAGTTTTGAAACTGAAATCAATAATAGAATTACCGAAGTAATGAAATAGATTTCTTTTTCATTTATGTTGAACTATAGAATTCTAAATCAATGATAGAAATAGAAGTTTATAAGATAGATGGTCTCTGCCATATTTCAGCAAGGAATGCGTTAAAGTTGAGAAGAGCTATATTTATTGACCTGCGCCCTGATTTTGAAAGCCAGGGAAGGTATTTGGATGTTCCCTTGTTTATTTCTATTCCCTATCCTGAATTTGAAAAAGAATATATGAAACTTGATAAAGATAAAACCTATATCCTACTGGATGTGGTAGGAATTCATAGTAAAAAATATTGCAGTTTTTTAAAAGACAAAGGATTTGATAATGTATATAACCTGATTGGTGGTTTTACCGATTGGAGAAAAAAAGGCTTCCCGACCAGGACAGATCCAAATGTTGAATTTATTAGCCCATGTGGGTGTTGATATGATTTTAAAATATATTCAATAACAAATAATAAAGATTATGAATAAATCAGAAAAATCCACTTGCGGATGTTTTTCAGATGAATACATTGTTATGGCTTGCTCCGGGGCATCTGATTTAGGATATGTTTCAGATCAGATTGCACCAAAATTATCTCGCAATAAAGTTCGAAAAATGCGGGTTTAATTAAAGGTGAGGTAAATGGTAAAAATGTGAATTACTGCATTTGTAGTAATAAATTGGAAAAGGTGAGGAAACTGTTTAATAACTTAATTGATCAAATTAATATAGAAGAGGAACATAATTGCTGATTATGGAAAAATTCAATATACAACTTCATGACTATTGCGAAAAAAGGATTTCTGAGTTTGACCTGATTGAAGCAGAGAGAAAAAAACAATTGGAAGACATTGCAATATATATTCTATCTAAACAAAATGCAGATCAGGAGTGTAATCTTAATTTTATTTGCACACACAATTCCCGCAGGAGTCATTTGGGACAAATTTGGTCACAAACAGCCGCTTATTGGTATGGTGTTGAAAGGGTAGAAACGTTTTCCGGAGGTACGGAGGCAACGGCTGTCAATATAAGAGCTGTTGCTGCACTGATCCGTGCAGGATTTATTATTGAGAATCTGAATGATGTGACTGTTGAAAATCCGAAGTACCTGGTAAAATCAGGACCTGATGCAAAGGTGGAAAGCCTGTTTTCAAAAGTGTATGATCATCCTGTGAATCCCCTCAAGGATTTTATAGCTATTCTCCTGTGTTCCGATGCGGATAAAAACTGTCCGGTCATTCCGGGTGCCAACAGGAGGTTTTACCTGCCTTATGATGATCCAAAAATGTTTGATAACATAAAAAAAGAGTCTGAGAAATATGATGAAAGTTGCCAACATATAGCTCGAGAAATGTTATATTTATTCAATAATGTAAATATGTCATTATGAATGAGCAGGAGCTAAAGAAGCGAATTGTCAAAGAAAAATATGCAGAAATCGCAAAAGGTGAAAAACAAGCTCCAACATGCAGCTGCAGCAATACGGACTTGCGAAGGGATGATACTTTCACTTCATTAAGCCCAAACTATGAAGGCCAACCTGGTTATTTTGACCGGGCTAATTTGCATATTGGATGCGGTATTCCTACAGAGTTTATCGGCATTCAAAGAGGAGATATTGTCCTTGATTTAGGTTCAGGAGCTGGAAATGATTGTTTTCTTGCCCATCATTTGACAGGCGATGCCGGGAAAGTGATTGGCCTGGATTTTACAAATGAAATGGTTGAAAAAGCAATAGAGAACAACATATTACTTGGTCATAGTAATATTGAGTTCATCAAAGGAGATATTGAACATATTCCAATAGAAGATAATAAAATTGATATTGTCATCAGTAATTGTGTTTTGAATCTTGTTCCTGATAAAGAGAAAGCATTCGGCGAAATATTTCGTGTACTAAAACCGAATGGTCGTTTTTCAATTTCAGATGTGATTATCAAGGGAGAGTTGCCCGCTTCTATTCGGAATGATGCAAAATTATATACAGGATGTGTGGCTGGTACTATTCAGCTGGAACCCTATTTGCAAATTATAAAGAATTCTGGATTTAAAAATCCGGAAGTCAAAAGTATACGAAAAGTGATGATCCCTGATAATATATTGGCTGTGTATATGACAGAAGATGAAATGGCAGAGTTTAACAGTGAAAGCTCCGGAATTTTCAGCGTGACCATTACTGCTGAAAAATTAAATGGATGAAGGGGAATAAGAAGCGTTTATCGTTCCTGGACCGATATCTGACCCTATGGATTTTTGCGGCTATGATTATCGGGGTATTGGGAGGTTATTTTTACCCTGATATTGCAGAATTTTATAGTCGATTTGAAGTGGGAACAACCAATATTCCCATAGCTGTCGGTTTGATATTAATGATGTATCCTCCGCTTGCAAAAGTGAGATATGAAGAATTAGGCAAGGTATTTAAAAACTATAAAATACTTGGATTGAGCTTAGTACAGAACTGGATTATTGGGCCGGTTTTGATGTTTTTCCTCGCCATTGTCTTCCTCCATAATCAACCTGATTACATGTATGGCCTGATTCTGATTGGTTTAGCAAGATGCATCGCCATGGTGATCGTATGGAATGAACTGGCAAAAGGAAATACGGAATATGCAGCTGGCCTGGTTGCCTTTAATTCCATTTTTCAAGTGTTGTTTTTCTCTGTTTATGCCTGGTTTTTTATCGCCATAATGCCTGCCTGGTTTGGATTGGAAACAACAGATATAGTAAGACAAATTACCATGGGTACCATTGCAAAAAGTGTTTTTATTTACCTGGGAATTCCTTTTATCGCAGGTTTCTTAACCAGATATATTTTAATCAGGGTGAAAGACAAGGATTGGTATCACCAAAAATTTATCCCTAAAATAAGTCCGATAACACTGATTGCATTGCTATTTACAATTGTCGTTATGTTTTCATACAAAGGAGAAAATATTATCAAAGTTCCTTTGGATGTTTTAAGAATTGCAATCCCCTTGCTGGTGTATTTTCTCATCATGTTTTTCGTTTCCTTTTTCATGGGCAAAAAAATTGGTGCGGATTACAGCAAAACCACCTCAATTGCTTTTACAGCAGCCAGCAATAATTTTGAACTGGCCATTGCAGTGGCTGTGGGTGTATTCGGTATTAGCTCAGGTGTAGCTTTTGCAGCTGTAATTGGTCCCTTGATTGAGGTACCGGTATTGATTGCATTGGTGAATGTCGCATTGCGATTTCAGAAAAAATTCAAGGAAAATGTAACAGATTCTAACATGGAGGATCCTGAAGTGTGTTTATAGAAATGAGGGTCTTCATGGCCAGTTTGATTCTTTACTACCAAGGTACCAGGGCACGAAGTAACACCAAGAATATTAAGTAATTCGTCATTACGGATTTTAGTGGTAGACCAACTTAATTCTCACTTATTGGCATTTCGTCATTGCGATGAATCCTGACTTTAGGATGGATTCAGAAGCAGTCTGCAGTTTTGAAACACGGAATCGATAAGGGAAAGGAGATGATTGCTGATTATTTAAGAGTCACTTCCACAATCTCAGGCCTGCAGAAAAAACGTAGAGGAAGAAAAACTGTGCCAACTCCTGAACTGATAAAGGAAATTCTTTCTCCTTCTTTTATTAAACCATAGCTGTATTTCTGCCCGTATTTTGAAGGCACATAAAAAGCAAAAAGTCCAAAAAAAGTAATTTGCCCTCCATGCGTATGTCCTGAAAACGTTAGGTCAATTCGTTCATCATGCAACACACCGAGGAAATCCGGATGGTGAAAAAGCAAAATGCAAAAATGATCAGGATTCAGGTCGAAAACCGTGTTATCCAGTTTTTGTGTACTGGCCATGAAGTCACCAACTCCCCCAATTTTGATACTATCATCACTACTTCTGACCCAAAAAGAATTATTCTCGCACACATGAAAACCATAATCATTCATAAACATTTTAGTGCGTATTGGATCCTGCCATAAGTCACTGTTTCCCAACACACTAAACACCCCCAGCCTGGCTATTAGATGGCCAAGTTCCTTCATTACCGGCTCCACATATTTTGGATGCCCGAGTACATAATCGCCACCGAGTAAAACGATATCCGGATTCAAAGCATT